>JAGWPQ010000122.1 GCA_028877045.1 Bacteroidota bacterium
TCCTTGCAATAATTATCCAAATGGTGAAACACAGGATTATCGGTTTAAAGTTGTATCGCCAAATAATGATGTTTCGGTAGTAAATATTGTTTCACCAACCAATGGTACCTGTTCAAACGGCACTCAATTTTTAGTTGTTGCAGTAAAGAATAATGGTTCTGTTGATCAAGCAAATGTTCCGCTTGTTGCAACCATCACAAACGGTGCATCCGTTACAACACTTACTGCAACTTATCCTTTATTAACTGCCGGAAATACTGTTAATTATACTTTTCAAACACCGTTTACAACTACGTCTAATAGCTCGTATGCAATTAAAGCTTATACAAATTTATCAACCGATCAAAATAAAAGTAATGATACCACAAGCCTGTCTGTTAACATTGCTGCCAAGCCTAATACGCCAACAGGTACAGCAGAAATTTGCGGAACAGGTACTGTTTATTTGAATGTTACTAATCCAAATAGTGCTGCCAATTATTTATGGTCGAATGCTTCAACAGTAAATGCAGTAATCGCTTCCGGTACTCCAACTTCATCAACATCAGTACTCACAAATTATTATTTATCATCGGGCATAAATGGAAATGTTGGTATTACTTCAAAAAATAATTTTCCTAACGGAGGAGGTTATCAGGCAAATGGTGGAAATTATATGAACTATACATCAACCATACCTCTCACACTTACCACAGCACGTTTATTTACAGGATATGCCGGACAGGTTACAGTTATTGCTGCAGATGTTTCAAATGTAAATACTACTACCGGAAGTTATTCTTATCTTCCGTTAGCCACATCCACTATTGATGTGTATGCAACCAAACCTACGCCTATTGCAGGTTCCCAACCTGTTAACGATCCTACAGATACAGGTGCTGTATTTTATATTAACCTCCCTTTGCCTTCAGGAAGCCATTCCATTATTTGTACAACCGATGCCACTGCAACAATATTCAGAAATAATAATGTTACAGGAAATGCTTTTCCTTTCGGCATCAATAATGTATTTACAATAACTGGTAATTCTGCTTCAAGCAGCAGCTATTATTATTATTTGTACAATATGAATATCCAAACTTCGGATTGTGTAAGTGATATGGGAACGATTGTACCAATAACAGCACCAACACCTGTTGCTTCTGCCAATGGCAATGTTTTGTCGAGCAATATTACAACAGGTAAACTGCAGTGGAATTTAAACGGTAATCCTATTGGTGGCGCTACAGGTTCCACCTATACAAATACACAAACAACAACCGGAACATACAACTATACTGTTACCGTAACTGATGCATTCGGATGCTCAAGAACTTCCAATACGGTTGCAATTGTTGTTACCGCTGTACAAAATGTAAATCCTGCAGAAATTGGTTTGGTTGTTTCACCTAATCCAAATAATGGTTCTTTCCATGTTGGATTTACAACCAATACCAAAGCCGATGTTTCGATTGAATTGATTAATACATCCGGCCAGATTTGTTTAAATAATGGCTATTCTAATTTCGTTGGACAATTCAGTCAGCAGTTCAGTACAAATAATCTGGCAAGCGGCTCTTATATTTTAAAAGTACAGCAAAACGGAAAAGTATATCAGAAGCAAATGATGATCATAAAATAATTTTTTCAAATATTAACCTTATCAATGACCCGATGCGTCGGGTCATTTTTTCGTAATTCATAAACTAGGCTTCTTTCATTTACGTATCAACAAGTATATTCGCAAAATTTCATTTTATGATTGAATGGTTAACAGGGAAAGTGATTGATATTAAAAACGAAACCGCATCAACCAAACGTTTTTTTATACAAGTTCCTTCAGTAGAAAATTTTGATTTTCATCCGGGTCAGTTTGTTACGCTCGATCTGCCTATTCACGAACAAAAAAATAAAAGGTGGAGAAGTTATTCTATTGCTTCAGCACCAAACGGCACAAATATTTTTGAATTGGTGATTGTTTTATTGCATGGTGGTGCAGGCACAACTTATTTATTTGATTTTGATAAAGTACAAGTTGGCACTAAGTTTCAGCTTCGCGGTCCACAGGGAAAATTTATTCTTCCCGAAGAGTTAGATAAGGATTTGTTTTTGATATGTACCGGCACAGGCATTGCTCCTTTTCGTTCAATGGTTCAATATCTGCATCAAAATAAAATTGCTCATAAAAAAGTACATCTCATTTTTGGTTGCAGAAAATTACACGATGGTCTTTACATCAACGAATTAAAAGAATTGGAAAAGAAAGAACATAATTTTTTCTTTCATCCCGTTTTTTCAAGAGAACATGAAGTTGGTGAAGGCATGTACACCGGTTATGTACACAGCGTTTATGAAAAATTAATTGCTGAAGAAAAAGACCCTGCTAAATTTTATTTATGCGGATGGAAAAATATGATTGATGAGGCCAAAGAAAAAATCCTGGCAATGGGTTACGATAAAAAAGATATTCATTTGGAATTGTACGGATAGAAGTTCATGGTTCA
>JAGWPQ010000123.1 GCA_028877045.1 Bacteroidota bacterium
ATTTTTGAAAAAAGTAAATGCCATGCTGAACGATATTCCGTTGAATGATTGGAAAAATTATTTGCGCTGGCATTTGATCAGAAGTGCATCTCCGTATTTAAGCCACGAATTTGTTGATGCAGATTTTGAATTCAATAAAGTTCAAACCGGACAAAAAGTTCCAACACCGCGTTGGGAAAGAATGAGCGGTTTGATAGACAGAATGCTGGGCGATTTAATAGGACAGCTCTATGTAGAAAAATATTTCAAGCCCGAAGCAAAAGAATACATGGTTAATCTGGTGAACAACATGCAATCAACTTTTGCCGATCGCATTAAACGTTTGGATTGGATGAGTGAAGCCACCAAAGAAAAAGCATTGGAAAAATTAAATGCCATGGTTAAAAAAATTGCTTATCCCGATAAATGGAGAACATACGATGGCATTGAAATAACCGCTGATGATTTTTATAATAACGTTCGCAGCTGCAGTGTTTGGTTTTATAATTTTGATGTGAGCCGAATGGGCAAGCCTGTTGACAGAACTGAAATGCGGATGACACCGCCAACCATCAATGCATCGTATAATCCATCAATGAACGACATTACTTTTCCTGCAGGTATCTTGCAATTTCCATTCTTCGATTTTGGTGCTGATGATGCCGTGAATTATGGCGGCATTGCCGCAGTGATCGGACACGAGATGACACATGGCTTCGATGATCAGGGCCGTCAATTTGATGCCGTTGGAAATTTAAAAGATTGGTGGACAAAAGAAGATGCCGATAAATTTGTTGCCAAAGCCGATGAAGTTGTAAAACAATATGATGCTTTAACCGTTCAGGATTCTATTCATGTAAAAGGTAAATTGACTTTGGGCGAAAACCTTGCAGACTTAGGCGGACTAAGCATTGCGTACGAAGCATTTTCTAAAACCGAGCAATTTAAAAAAGGAAAAAAGATCGATGGCTTTACGCCGCAACAACGTTTCTTTTTAAGTTGGGCGCAGGTTTGGAGAAACAATGTTTTACCCGATGCAGAAGCACAATTAATTTTAACCGATCCGCATTCACCCGGCATTCATCGCGGCAATGCACCGCTTACAAATATCGATGCATGGTATGCAGCATTTAAAATTAAACCAACCGATAAAATGTATAAAGCACCGGAAACAAGAACACATATTTGGTAAGCAAAAATTATTTTTCAATAAAAAGTTCATGCAATTTGTATGAACTTTTTTTATGTAGCAAACTTTCGAAACATTGCTCAACTCCTGTTGCGTCGCACACTTGTACTGAAGAACAACCATGTGCAACGAGCTGTGAACATTTGCCCGAAGCTCAAGGCTCGCTCCTCACAGCTCCGAACGTACAAGTGTGCGACGCAACAACCGATGCCATGAAATACTTCAGCTGGTAACAAAAAAATAAATCAACTTGTTTTAAAAAACATTGGCTTATTTAATGTGCATCTTCGTCTTACATTTGCTTGCGAAAAAACAGAAATTAATTTTCCTTAAATTATTTATACGAAGATGAACATTTCAAAAAGTGTTGAATTATTTTCCCGTGCACAACAATCTATTCCCGGTGGTGTAAACTCGCCTGTTCGTGCATTTAAAAGTGTGGGCGGCACGCCATTATTTATTACAAAAGCTAAAGGCACATATTTATTTGATGCCGATGGAAATAAATATATTGACTATATCGCATCGTGGGGACCAATGATCCTCGGTCATGCTTACGAACCATTGGTAAAAGCAGTTCAGGAGCAGGTTTTATTTTCTACTTCGTATGGCGCACCAACCGAATTGGAAATTAAAATGGCCGAGTTAATTAAATCGATGACGTCGAATGTTGATCTGATTCGCATGGTGAGCAGCGGCACAGAAGCCTGTATGAGTGCGGTTCGTGTGGCACGCGGTTATACCGGAAAAAATAAAATAATAAAATTCGAAGGATGTTACCACGGTCATGCCGATGCATTTTTGGTAAAAGCCGGAAGTGGTGTTGCTACTTTTAATATTCAAACTGTGCCGGGTGTAACTGCGGGTGTTGCAAACGATACATTGACTTGTGCTTTCAATGATTTGGATGCAGTAAAAAAATTAGTTGCCGAAAATAAAAATGAAATTGCTGCCATCATTACCGAGCCTGTTGTAGGTAACATGGGTTGCATTTTGCCTGAAGCAGGATTTTTAGAAGGTCTAAGAAAAATTTGTGATGAAGAAAATATTGTTTTCATTTTTGATGAAGTGATGACGGGTTTTCGTTTGGCAAAAGGTGGTGCACAGGAAAGATTAAATATTAATGCCGACCTGGTTACTTACGGAAAAGTTATTGGCGGCGGTTTGCCTGTTGGTGCATTTGGCGGCAAAAAACATTTGATGGAATGTGTGGCGCCGCTCGGAAACGTTTACCAGGCGGGCACTTTAAGCGGCAATCCTATTGCAATGATCGCGGGTTATACGTTGCTTTCTATTTTAAATGAGCAACCAAATATTTTTAAAGAGCTCGAAGAAAAAACAATTTATTTAAAAGAAGGGTTGGAAACAGTTTTACAAATCAGCGGAACGCCATTTGTTATCAATCAGCTGGGAAGCATGATCAGTCTGCATTTCAGTGATCACCCGGTTACGAATTTTGAAACCGCAGCTTCGGCAAATAATGAATTGTTCAAAAAATATTTTCATGCTATGTTGAAACGTGGTGTGTATTTGCCGCCATCGGCATTCGAAAGTTGGTTCTTAAATAATGCACTTACACAGGAAGATCTGGATTATACAATTAATGCAACTGCAGATAGTTTAAAAGAAATATTATAGCTGTTAGCCATTAGCTAATAGCTCATGCAATAATTATTTTCTTTTTGCTTTATCCCATAAAACTGATTGACCCGAATTAAAATAACGGAACATGCCGAGTATCATGGCGTAATTCATGAACACAAAATAATACGGGATGAATAAAATTTTTATGCGCACTTGCCGGCTTTCCAATAACCAACCCAAAATTGCTGAAACATAAAATGCAATTTGTGCGATCATGAGCAAGAGATATAATAATTCGCTTGTTTGAGTAACGATATACATATTTAAAAAGAAAACGAAGATCATTAAAATGGGTGTGATGGTCCAGCGCAACACACGGTGACTGATGTATTGAAAACTCAGCAGCGGCATAAAAAACGGATTAAATAATTTACTGGTACGAATAGTTGATTGAATACCGCCTGCTGCAATGCGCACTTTTCGTTTTAATTCTTCTTTCAAATTTTCGGAAGAAGATTCGATGGCGTACGCATCGGGATCGTACGCAATTTTATAACCACGCATGGCGATCTTCATCGAGATCATAAAATCATCCAGCAAGGTATCGGGTTCAACAGGAACATACAAAGCTGTGCGCACACTGAACAATTCGCCTGCCGCACCAACAACCGAATATAATTCGTAATCCCATTTTTTTAATTTCGATTCGTATTTCCAGTAAAAACCTTCTCCTGCAGTTGCATCGGACGACTCTTCGATGTGCACACGCTTTTCGCCGGAAACCGCTCCCACCTTAGGATTGGCGTAATGACGCGAAATTTTTAATAATGCTTCTTTGTTTAAAAATGTATTGGCATCAGTAAAAACAACAATGTCGGAATCAACTTCCGTCATGGCACGATGCACTGCTGCAATCTTTCCGCTGCGGCCTTCTTTGTGCATCAGTTTAATTTGCGGATATTTTGCAATGATGGTATCGGTTCCATCGGTTGAGCCATCGGTAACAAAAATAATTTTGAATTTATCTTCGGGATAATGAAGCG
>JAGWPQ010000016.1 GCA_028877045.1 Bacteroidota bacterium
AATTAATACAACGCTGAGCAATATCAGTTTTGTAAAACAGGATGCAAATTATCTGAATAATCTGAACAGTAAAGACATACAATTGTATCCAAATCCTGCAACGGCAAAGAACTTTACTTGCAGTTTCTACAGCAATGCAGATGCACAAGAATTGACTTTGAAAGTAACAGATGTAATGGGCAGAACAATTTCAACGAAACAGGTAAATGCAGTGAAAGGATTGAATATAGTACCGGTTTCATTGAACACAAATATTAATGGAATACATATTGTTTCATTAGATGGAGCAGGTGTTAAGTATAACAGTAAAAAAATTGTGCTTACATATTAAGATGGAATTTGTCTTTATGATAAAAGCTCCGGTGTTTTTTAAAGATACCGGAGCTTTTTTGTGCTGAACAGAGAACAAAGCGTACAAGGGTGCGACGCAACTACAGCCTCATTATTATTCGAAAGCTGGTCAACAAAAACTATATAGATATTACTCCACCTTCAATCCCCAATCTCTTCCTTTTAAAATGGCAGGCACGCCATCGGTGATCCATTTGGCAGGCTTGTCGCCTTTCAATAACCAATCGAAATATTGTTGTTCACGAACAGAAATATCTTTTCTGTTTTTTCTTTCAACCAGGTTATGTGCTTCGCCATTATAACTTAATAACCATACAGGTTTATTCAAACGGCGCATGGCTGTAAAGAATTCAATTCCCTGATACCACGGTACTGCACCATCGGCATCATTACTCATAATCACCAAAGGTGTTTTTACTTTTGGTAAATGAAATAAAGGAGAATTCTCGATATACAGATCTTTTCTTTCCCATGGTGTTGCACCAATGCGGCTTTGCGAATGTTCGTACTGAAACTGCCTGTTGAGGCCACTTTCCCAGCGAATACCGCCATAAGCACTAAACATATTTACAACAGGTGCACCTGCCCATGCTGCTGCAAATAAATTAGTTTGTGTAATTAAAATAGCTGTTTGATAACCACCCCAGCTTTGTCCCTGCAAACCCAGCTTGGTGCTGTCGATAAATCCTTTTTTAATTAATGCTCTTGTTCCGCTGACAATATAATCATAAGCACTTTTTCCGGGATGACCGTTTGTGTACCAGATATCGGGAACAAAAACAATATAACCACGACTAACAAAGAATGAAATATTTAAACGAGATGGCGTTGGTGCAGGCGGTAAATAATTAAACAAGGTATTATTGTTGCGCTCGTAAAAATAAACGATCATCGGATATTTTTTTGTTGCATCAAAACCTTCGGGTTTATATACAATACCTTCTGTTTCTTTTCCGGTATAAGCTTTCCATTTAAACAGTTCGGCTGTTCCCCAGCTATAATTATTTTGTTGCGGATTGATATGCGATAATTGAATGGTCGATCGATCATTCAATACATATAAATCTGGTGAATGCTGATAGGTTTCTTTTGTAAAAGCAAATGTTGATCCATCCTTTGTTTTGATGATGTTGTTGATATTTGCTTTTTCTGTTTGAACTGTTGCATCAAACTTCTTTAACTTCAGGTCATAGCTTGCAATGGCTGTTGATTTATCAGTTTCATTATATACCCTGAAAATCAATTGCTGATCGGGTGAAATAAATTTTTCATCTGCATCAACATTCACATACCTGAATTGATTCTTATTTTTTCTTCCGTTGGTTAAATTGATTGATGGATCTTTTCCTTCGGGATCAACCATCCAAATATCGTATCGGTCGTAAATTAAAACTGCTTTATCATCTTTCATCCATTTTACAACGCCATACCAGTTGGGATCATCCGGCATGTCAAATTCTTCATCATACAATTTATAAGGAATATCTTTTGCAACAATGTTCAATTGTTTGGTAGAACTGTTATAAACAAAATATTTCTTTTGTTTCTCATTATACAACAACAAATATTTCCCGGTGTAAGAGGCATTTGAATTTCCTTTAAAATCTTTTGTGATCAAAGCGGATGAGCCATTCATCGGATCGATGGCATACACTTCATTCAAAGTATAACCCTGCCACTGGCGTTCTACTCTTTTGCCGTAATCGGATAAACTGTAAAAAACATTTCCATCAGCTTCCGAGGTTTGCATCACTCTTTCAAACTTTTCATTACCAAGTTGAACGATCTCGTTCTTATCAAGATCAAATCTTGCCAGATAATTTCTTTTTAATTCGCGTTCCAGATTAAATAGTTGAACAGTCATCAGGTCATCATCTTTATAATTCCATACATCAACATTCACCCTTTCAAAATCGGGGAGCGTTGTATCTTTTGGTGGCAGGATAGGAGCTGTTCCAAAAAATAATCTAGTGCCTGATTTACTGAAACTGATCGTTGCAAACTCCGACACAGTCCGGTTCTTCGGTAGCCCTTTTGTATTTCTGTCGGCAATT
>JAGWPQ010000124.1 GCA_028877045.1 Bacteroidota bacterium
GATGCGTTTAATTTTGCAAGGTCAAAACTCTTCGGCATAATTTTTCCATCAACAACATATAATGGTTTCATAGTTAATTCTACCACGCCATTTTTTCCTTCCTCACTGTATTTAGCAGTTGCTTCTTTACCCTTTAAAACATTCATGTGATCAATTTGGTTAGGATTTATTTTACTCAATTCATCATCAGTAATTTTCTTTCCATCGATAAAAAAGATTGGTTGCTTTCCGGTAGTATCATTTCCAATCTGAACAATAGAAAGAGGTTTCTTTTTATTTAAAGAATCTTGTGTCTTAATTACTTTTTTAGGAACAACCACAACCATGCTGTCTTTACGCATTTTTGCATCAAAATATTTTTCAGAATATAAATCAACTTGTACATTATATTTCTTACCTGTCTTGGCACCACCTCTTAAATTACTTTCATCAAAAGTTGCAAAATCTGTTGCTTTATAATTATTCAATTCGGAATTAGCTACTTGTTTATTATCAATCCAAACGCCATATTCATTTTCGTTTTTCCATTTCTCATATTGTGAATCACTTGGAACATTTTTTTCACGAGGAGGCAATTTTGTAAAAGCCATATTGGCAGAATATTTTTCTCTTTGCTCCACATTCATAGCAGAAAATATAGAGGCAGCACGGTTGATTTCCTTTTCATAAGAGGCATCAATAACTGTAGCAGTTTTCCCGTTTTTCAGAATATGTGTTTTTGTTATTTTTTTTAAAATAGTTGAATACTCATCTAATGCTTCCTTCGAAACACCAATCCCACTTGGGTTCTGCGTTGTATCAGTATATACAGATTGATTATTTAAAAGATTATTTTTTTCATTATGTTCTTTCATTCTAAATGCAAACAACATTACAACTACTGCCATCAAAGGCAATACAACTAATCTTCTTAAATAAGAGAACCGTGGATTTTTGTTATTGGTGATCATAAGTAATCGGCGTTTTATTGGTGAAAAGAAAAATGAATTGGTTAATAAAAATTGTTGCTGCGGATAAGTGGCTGCCAATAACATTTCGGCTAAGGAAGATGCATCACCATTATCAACAGACTTTTTATCGGCAATAAATTCGTGTATCATGTGCAACTCCTTGCGTGCCCACCAAAAGAAAGGATTGAACCAACCGAATATCATCACTACTTGTGTAATAATATTATCAACACTGTGTTTCTCTTTTACATGCGTTAGTTCGTGTTGCAAAATTTGTTGCCCGGTAGATGATTGCAGATCGATCTCCTCGTTCCAGAATATATATTTGAAGAAAGAAAATGGCGTGCCTTTTACGTTGGTAAAAATCAAATAAATTTCTCCCAAACTTTTACAGGAATATTGTTTCAACAATTTTTTAATGCGCAGCAATGCAACAATAAAAGTAAAAAGAAAAAATACTGAAACAGCGGTATAACCAACAATCGCCATCATATTCCAGCTTAACTGAAAGCCTTTGCCGGCAACAGCTTTATCGATGCTGGCATTATAATCGGCCAGCACATAAATAAATTGCACGGCTGCTTGCTCAGCATTCATTTTATCCAGTTGAATTTTTACCAATGGAATAATAAAGGATAAAAAGAATACTGCCAGAATATAAAAACGATTGTACTGATGAAATTTTTTATTGCGCAAAACAAGAAAATAATAACTCATCATGATTGCGCTGCAGATAATTACCTGCAAATCGTACCAGGCAAAGCTTTTCATAAAATTATTTTTTGTGTTTAATTTGTTGTAACAGCAATTCAAGGTCTTTTACTTTCAGGTCTTTTTGTTTCAGCATAAAAGAAACTGCATCGGCAAACGAACCTTCAAAATAGCCTTCCACTAAATTGCGGATGGTACTTGATGAATATTCTTCTTTCGAAATAATTGCTTCGTACTGGTGCACCCTGCCATGCACTTCAATATCAACAAAACCTTTGTCGATCAAAATTTTTAAAATAGTTGCCACTGTGTTGGAATGCGGTTTGGGTTCGGGCTGTGCATCCACGATATCTTTTAAATAAGCTTTCCCAAGTTTCCAGATGGTTTGCATGATCTGTTCTTCGGCTTTCGTAAGCGGTTTAATCAACATAACTAATTTTTTAGTTGAACAAATATATAAACTAATTTTTTAGTTATCCAACTATTTTTTTAGTTTTTATTTTTTCGCCACGAATGCACAAAAACATACCTAATAAAAAACAATCCGGATTTAAAAAATAATTCGTGCATTCGTGGCAACAAAAAATTGTATTTTGCACGCAACTAAAAATTCCCCTTCAGGGGTTAGGGGTATGAAATATTATATCATTTCCGGTGAAGCAAGTGGCGATCTGCATGGCAGCAATCTCATCAAAGAATTGCACAAGCAAGATGCAGCAGCAACTGTCCGTTGCTGGGGCGGCGATCTGATGCAAGCCGCAGGAGCCACGCTGGTAAAGCATTACAGGGAACTGGCTTTCATGGGATTTGTGGAAGTGATCAAAAACTTATCAACTATTTTCCGAAATATAAAATTCTGTAAACAAGATATTTTAAATTTTAAACCCGATGTAATTGTGCTGATCGATTATCCCGGATTTAATTTGCGCATTGCCGAATGGGCCAAACACCAGGGCTTTAAAATTGTGTATTACATTTCTCCACAGGTTTGGGCGTGGAAAGAAAATCGTGTTAAAAAAATGAAACGCGATATCGATAAAATGCTCGTCATCCTTCCTTTCGAAAAAGATTATTTTAAAAATAAATGGAACTGGCATGTGGAATATGTTGGACATCCATTGGTTGAAGTAGTTGAAAA
>JAGWPQ010000125.1 GCA_028877045.1 Bacteroidota bacterium
AAGATCTTTCTTACAACAAAAAGTAAAATTAACCGACGGTAAAGGTGTCTTAACTACAAACGAATTGGAATATGATACACAATTTAAAATCGGGAAATATTTTAAAGGAGGCAAGGTTATAAATAAAAAAACGGTTTTAACAAGTGTTGAAGGCGTTTATTATGGCGATACCAGAGATGTTTATTTTACAAAGAATGTTTTACTGATCGATCCGGAATATAAAATTACAACCGATAGCATGTTGTATAATATCAATACCGAGATCACCAATATTGTTGCACCTTCTATCATCACCAGCGGAAAAAGGATCATTAAAACAAAAGATGGTTATTACGATGTAAAAAATAAAAAAGGTAACTTTTTTCAGCGTCCATTTATTGATGACAGCACTTATACTTTTGTTGCCGATCAAATGGCTTTTGATGATAGTACCGGTTTTGGCGAAGCACAGGGAAATGCGGTGTACAGAAGTAAAGATTCAACAGGAGGTTATGATATAATTGCCAATAATATAAAGACCAATAAAAAGAAAAACTCTTTTTTAGCCACACAAAAACCAATATTATTTCTCAAGCAGGATAAAGATACCATCTACATTTCGGCCGATACATTATATGCAGGAAAAGTTTCAGATCTAAGAAAAACAAGAACTGTTCCTGTTGTCAGAGACACTGTACAAAAAGATACAAGTGCAAAGAAATCAAGCTTACAAGATTCAAGCTTACAAGATTCAAGTT
This sequence comes from Bacteroidota bacterium, assembly GCA_028877045.1. Taxonomy (GTDB): domain Bacteria; phylum Bacteroidota; class Bacteroidia; order Chitinophagales; family Chitinophagaceae; genus CAIQDX01. The sequence goes on from JAGWPQ010000125.1 coordinate 738, forward strand.
TACAAGTGGCAAAGAAGAAGGTCAAAGATTCAAGATTACAAGATACAAGTTTGCAAGTTGCCAAGAAGAAGATCAAAGAACCTGTTGATAGTTCAACCGACCGTTTTTTTGAAGCCTATCATCATGTAAAAATATTCTCCGATTCATTACAGGCATTGGGCGATAGTTTATTTTATTCGCTCGAAGATTCTACTTTCAGGTTGTTCAAAGATCCGGTTGCATGGACACAAGAAAATCAAATTACCGGTGATACCATCTATATGTTTCTTGAAAACAGAAAACCGCAGCGTTTATATGTTTTCGAAAATGCAATGGCCATAAGTAAAGAAAGCAAGGATTATTTTAATCAGGTTCGTGGCACCACTATGAATGCTTATTTTAAGGAAGGCAAAATAAATTATATGCGAACAAAAGGAAGTCCTGCCGATAATGTTTATTATGCCGTTGACGATAATAAAAAATTTGTGGGTGTAAACAGATCCACATCCAGTTTGATCGAAGTTTATTTTGAAGATGGAAAGCCGCAGAAAGTTGTTTTCGTCAATAATTTAACCGGAACGATGTATCCGATGCGGCAGGTTAACCATAACGATATCAGAGTCCGTAAATTTAAATGGCTGGATGATAAACGACCAAAAACCAAATTGGATATTCTGGCAAACTAAATTTGAAAGTTTTATAAATTTTTCTTTGCTCTTCCCCGGGAACCTTATCTGCATTATCTTTCAGAAATGATACATTTCTTTAAAAGAAATTTTATTGATCCGCTTACCGAATTTATTTATGATAGCCGGGCCATCGGCATTACACTTCTTTCGTGTACTGCAATTTCATTGGCAGTAAGTAATGTTGGTACTATTGGCGAGATGTACAGAAATATTTGGTCATTCAGTTTTGATGGCACATTACACGAACATGCAAACATTGGATTTATTTCTTTACCCAATTCACCATTGATCATTATCAATGATTTATTGATGAGCTTATTTTTCTTTCTGGCAGGAATGGAAATCAAAAGAGAAATGCTGGAAGGTGAATTGTCCTCCGTAAAAAAATCATTATTACCAATCATTGCAGCGATGGGCGGAATGATGATACCTGCCCTCCTATTTATTTTATTCAATCACGGAACTTATTTTATGAATGGTTGGGCCATCCCATCGGCCACAGATATTGCATTTACATTGGGTGTGGCTTCCTTATTAGGAAAACGCGTTCCTGTATCACTAAAAATATTTTTAACCGCACTGGCCATCATAGACGATCTGGGAGCAATAATAATCATCGCCCTATTTTATGGCAATCATTTTCAGGTATTGTATATTTTTTTAAGTGTAGTCATCATTATTATCTTATTTCTTTTGAGGAAGAACACATTCGGAATTATTCAATGGATACTTGGTTTTTTATTATGGTATTGCATGTTCAATTCGGGTATCCATGCAACTGTTGCCGGAGTTGTATTTGCGTTTTTAATTCCCAAAAACTTGTTGAAAAAGTTTGAAATGCAATTTCATCTTCCGGTATATTTTACTATCGTTCCTGTTTTCGCATTGGCTAATACAGCCATTCTATTTCCTGCCAATAGTTTGCAATCTTTAACCGGAAGTTTAAGTTGGGGAATTATTTTTGGATTATGTATCGGTAAACCGTTGGGCATTGTTGGCACTAGCTTTTTTGTTGTAAAAAGAAAACTGGCAATGCTTCCGCAAAATGTTAACTGGCATCAGATGATCGGCGCAGGCTTATTGGGAGGAATTGGATTTACAATGAGTATTTTTATTTCAACACTTGCCTTTCATGCCAATGCAGAAAAAGACATTGCAAAGATCTCTGTTCTGATCGCTTCAGTAATTGCCATGCTGAGCGGTTTTATTTGGTTGAGATATAAAAAATAAAAAACCCGACAATGTAGAAACATATCGGGTAATTTAAAATCCTATACCTCTATAAAACCTAGAAAAATCTTACTACTAAACTTGTCCTGAATCGCTCCTTATAACTTTAATTTCTTATTTTTTGGGATTATTTATTCTTGATCAAAGTATAGACTATCAATTTAATGCCAAAAATTAAACCACTGATAATCAGTCCATAATTTAAAATAACTCAAACCATAAAGTCTTAAATATGGAATTTTAATCTTTTTTCAGGAGTACAGATTGATTTTCCAGGTTTCGGAAGATTGATTAACTTTAATGATCGTTTAAAATTCCTGATCGTTACTTTTTAAAAAGTGAATATGAAAACCCAGAAAAGTTTAAAGGTCTTTATTTTGGAAGATGACCGTTGGTATGGAACAATGCTCGATCATTTTCTTTCGCTCAACCCAGATTATGCAGTAAAAAGATTTGAAACCGCAAAGGATTTTTTTAATGCACTTCACGAGAATCCCGATGTCATTACCCTTGATTATAATTTAGCCGATACCGATGGTGAACAAGTTTTAAAAAAAATAAAAACAATTGCTCCCGATACAAAAGTTATTATCGTTTCGGGACAAGAAGATATTGGTACTGCAATTAAACTATTAAAAGCAGGTGCCTTCGATTACATTGTAAAAGATAATGAAACCAACGACCGTTTATGGAATGCATTACAACATTTGGATGAAATAAAAGAATTAAAAAATGAAGTTGAAAATTTAAGAGGCGAACTTAAAAAGCAATACGATTTTTCGAAAACAATCCTCGGGCAAAGTGATGCGATCAAAAAAACATTTGTCCTGATCGAGAAAGCCGCACAAACTAATATCACTGTTTCCATAACAGGAGAAACAGGCACAGGTAAAGAGCTTGTAGCAAAAGCCATTCATTATCATTCCAACAGATCCAAACAACCTTTTGTGGCAATCAATGTTGCTGCTATTCCAAAAGATCTGTTGGAGAGCGAATTATTCGGTCATGAAAAAGGTGCATTTACGGGTGCTGTTGGTGTGCGGAAAGGAAAATTTGAAGAAGCCAATAAAGGAACTATTTTTTTGGATGAGATAGGAGAAATGGATATTCATTTGCAGGCAAAATTATTACGCGTTTTACAGGAAAGAGAAATCACAAAAGTAGGCGGAAACACAGTGGTACCAATAGATGTACGCATCATTGTTGCTACGCACCATAATTTACAGGAGCTGGTTAAATCGGGATCATTCCGTCAGGATCTGTATTATCGCTTGTTGGGATTACCTATCGAATTGCCACCATTAAAAGATCGTGGCAATGATGTTTTAATTCTTGCCAAACAATTCATCAAAACATTTTGTGATGAAAATAAATTGCCCGTAAAATCTCTATCTCCCGATGCACAAAAAAAATTAGCAGCCTATCATTTTCCGGGCAATGTGCGTGAACTGAAATCATTGATAGAATTGGCATCAGTCATGTCAGACGGAGATACGATCGAAGAAAAAGATATCATGATCGAAACTGCCGATAATTTTAATAGTCTTCTCAGTAAAGAAATTACATTAAAAGAATACGAACAGCAGATCATCCAATATTTTTTGGATAAATATGATTCGGATGTTTTATTGGTTGCAAAAAAATTAGATATTGGTAAGTCAACTATTTATAAGATGATCAAAGATGGTGATGTGAAAACCAAATAACCTCACCCTTCCGTCCCTCTCAAATAGAAACATGTACATTTCCTTTTCCCTTCTCCTTCAGGAGAAGGTGGCTGAAAGCCGGATGAGGTGGCGAGGGAAACTACATCTTCATTCTATCAACATTATTGAAAAGAATTTCATTCCCTTTCTTATAAATTTTGTTTGCCACGAATGCACGAATATCATTTTATGAAATGATTGTCACTCGAGGCGCTCGAAGAGTGATGAACGAAATTATTGTTATTGAAACATGTTTCTATAGCCACAACATAACATTATTCCGTTTCTTTTTCCATCATCAGATACGCTTTTATAAAACCATCCAGTTCGCCATCCATCACAGGCTGCACATTACCTACTTCATAATCGGTACGGTGGTCTTTGATCATTTTATAAGGGTGAAAAACATAACTTCTTATCTGGCTTCCCCACTCTATTTTTTTCTTGCCTGCATTGGTGGCATTCAATACTTCCTGACGCTTTCTTAATTCCTCTTCATACAAACGGCTCTTCAACATTTTCATAGCCAACTCACGATTCTCTCCCTGCGTCCTTGCCTGTTGACATTCAACAATAATGCCGCTGGGTGCGTGTTTCAGCCTTACAGCCGTTTCTACTTTATTTACATTTTGTCCGCCGCTGCCACCGCTTCTGTAAAATGCCCATTCCACATCGGCAGGGTTTACAGTTATCTCAATACTATCATCAATCAACGGATAAACATATACCGATGCAAACGAAGTATGCCTTCTTGCATTGCTGTCAAACGGAGAAATTCTTACTAATCTATGCACACCGCTTTCGGCTTTTAAAAATCCATAAGCAAATGGTCCGTCAAATTGAAGCGTTGCTGTTTTTATTCCTGCGCCATCACCTGCCTGAAAGTCTAATTCCAATACTTTCCAACCTTGTTTATCGCCATACATGTGGTACATGCGCAACAGCATTTCGGCCCAATCCTGGCTCTCCGTTCCACCGGCACCGGGATTAATTTGCAGCACGGCAGGCAATTCATCTTCAGGTTGGTTGAGTGTGCTTTTAAATTCTGCATCTTCAATTTCATTCAATGCAGTTTCATAAGCCTGTTTGGTTTCTTCTTCTGTAGCATCGCCTGCTTTCCAGAAATCAAACAGCACAGCAAAATCTTCAACAGATGTCTGCACCTGCTGATACAACTTTAACCAATACTCGTTTACTTTAATTTCTTTCATGATGCCGGTGGCTCTTTTGTTATCATCCCAAAAGCCCGGCGATAAAGAAAGTTGACGGTCTGTTTCTATTTTATATGTGCGGTTCTCAACGTCAAAGAAACCTCCTCAGGACAATAACTCTGTCCCTCATAATCTTGATCTGTTCTTGTGTCATGCAGCAAAAATAATGTTTAATAAGTTACAAGTTTCAGGATACAGGTAACCAAGTTTTGAACAACAATTTAAAACTGTGTATTTTTTAAATAAGATTTGCCCCTTTACTTTTTGAACAACAAAGGTTTAATCTTCAACCAATTTTCTAACCTACCATTGATATTATATTCGTGAGGGTTTCTTGTTGCCCAAGTAAGCATTCCATAGAGAAACGCAAAAGAAAATCCATGAAGTCCTCCTTTTAAGAAATTATTGTCGCTATTATTTGAAGCTATAATTGCAGCAATACCTGTAACAGCCAAGCCAACTGCGGAGATGATAATCGTTTGTTTGGCACTTCTTTTTATTTTGATGATAGCAATATCATTATAATTAAGATACTGTCATTAACTGTTATAGAAGAATCTGCAACAGTCTTTAATACTCCATGGATCCTTTTATCCTCATGCAAACGAATTACGCGTACATGAATATTTTTTTGAGCGAAGCCTGAAAATGCAATAATAATGAAGAACAATATGAAAAATGTTTTCATAGTCTTTCTTATTTCTTATTCAATTCACAATTATCATTCCGCTTTAATCACAACTTTCCCCGAAACCAATCCATTACCATTCGCTTCAAAATTAATATCGCCTTTTGATTTGAATGACTGAACGATCACCTGGCATTTGCCATTAAATAAACTGCGCTGGTATTTTCCATCCCAATATTTATCGGG
>JAGWPQ010000126.1 GCA_028877045.1 Bacteroidota bacterium
AGGATGGGAAAAAATTATGACGAGAGAAAAATTAAGAGCATTATTTGAAAAATTATAATCAAAATAAAAACCGAAGTGATTTGCTTCGGTTTTTTTATTTGTTGAATTGAGATAAGAACGTACAAGAGTGCGACGCAACAGGTGATGACATAAAAAACAAAAGCTTGTAACAAAAAAATTTTCATCCGCACTTTCAGTAATTTGCATATCATCGCATTTGCAAAATGCCTTTTAATTTACAATCATCATATCAACCCAGCGGCGATCAGCCTACAGCCATTCAGGAACTTATTAAAGGAATTGAAGAAGGCGAAAAATTTCAAACATTATTGGGCGTAACGGGCAGCGGTAAAACTTTTACCATTGCAAATGTTATTCAAAAAATACAAAGGCCCACTTTGGTTTTAACGCATAACAAAACCTTGGTGGCGCAATTGTATGGCGAGTTCAAACAATTTTTTCCGGATAATGCAGTTGGGTATTTTGTAAGTTATTACGATTATTATCAGCCCGAAGCGTATATGCCGGTAAGTAATGTCTACATCGAAAAAGATCTGAGCATTAATGAAGAATTAGATAAACTTCGTTTGCAGGCAACGGCTCAATTATTAAGCGGCCGAAGAGATATTATTGTTGTGGCAAGCGTAAGCTGCATTTATGGTATGGGTAACCCAACCGAATTTGAAAATGGTATTATACGAATTGAAAAAGGTCAGGTTATTTCGCGTCAGTATTTTTTGCATTCGCTGGTAAATAGTTTATACAACCGTTCGCAGGGCGATTTTGGAAGAGGCACTTTTCGTGTGAAAGGCGATACCGTTGATATTAATCTACCTTATGTTGATTATGGTTACCGCATCACTTTTTTTGGCGATGAGATTGAAGAGATAGAAACGCTGGAACTCGCTACCGGCAAGCGTATAGGTACAATGCAGAATGCCGCCATCTTTCCTGCAAATTTATATCTGGCACCAAAAGATATTTTAGTACAGGTGATGAATGAGATTCAGGATGAAATGATGTTGCAGGTTGAATATTTTAAAAATGCAGGCAAAGCAGTTGAAGCGCAACGGTTAAAAGAACGTGTGGAATATGATCTGGAAATGATCCGTGAATTGGGTTATTGCAGCGGCATAGAAAATTATTCGAGATTTTTCGACAGAAGAAAAGCGGGCACAAGGCCATTCTGTTTATTAGATTATTTCCCGAAAGATTTTTTATTGGTGGTTGATGAAAGCCATCAAACTATTCCGCAGATCGCAGGCATGTATGGCGGCGACAGAAGCCGTAAATTAGTGTTGGTTGATTATGGTTTTCGTTTGCCATCGGCATTAGATAATCGCCCGTTAAATTTTCATGAGTTTGAAAGTTTGATTGGACAAACAGTTTTTGTAAGTGCCACACCAAGCGATTATGAATTGGAAAAAACAGGCGGTGTGGTAATTGAGCAGGTGGTGCGGCCAACAGGTTTGTTAGATCCGCCGATTGAAATTCGTCCGAGTGTAAATCAAATCGATGATCTGCTGGATGAAATTGATAAGCGTGTTACAAAAGGCGATCGTGTTTTGGTAACGACATTGACCAAACGCATGGCCGAAGAAATGGATAAATATTTAGGCCGAATCAATATCAAATCAAAATATATACACAGCGATGTTGATACTTTGGAACGTGTTGAAATCCTTCGCCAGCTTAGGTTAGGTGAGATCGATGTTTTGGTTGGTGTTAATTTATTGCGCGAAGGATTAGACTTACCCGAAGTTTCATTGGTTGCCATTCTCGATGCCGATAAAGAAGGTTTTTTGCGCAACGAAAAATCGCTCACTCAAACTGCCGGTCGTGCCGCAAGAAATGTTGACGGCCTCGTTATTTTTTATGCCGATAAAATGACGATGAGCATGCAACGCACCATTGATGAAACCAACAGAAGAAGAGAAAAACAAATTGCCTATAATATCGAACACAATATTACACCGCAAACCATTCATAAAAGTATTCAGCAGATCATGCAACAAACATCGGTGCTGGATATTAAAGGTTACGACCCGATGAATCCTTATGCCATTCAGGCTTCACAGGATTTAGTAACGCTTGCAGCAGATGAACAGGTTGAATACAAAACCATTCCGCAAATAGAGAAGGCCATCAAGCAAACAAAAAAACAAATGGACAAAGCTGCCAAGGATCTTGATTTTATTGAAGCTGCCAGATTAAGAGATGAAATGTTCAGGTTGCAGAAAGAATTGGAGAATATGAAAGCTTCGTAAATCAATCTGCAAGGCTATTTCACACTTTCGCTTTGTTTTGTATATTTAATCTATGATAACACTCGCATTATATAACCTGAAGGGCGGTGTTGGCAAAACAGCAGCCGCTATCAATCTTGCTTATCTTTCGGCGAAAGAAGGCAACAGAACATTAATATGGGATCTCGATCCGCAAGGTTCATCCTCATTTTATCTGGGTGTTGAGGCATCAATAAAAAATGAAGCAAAAAAATTATTGAGCAGCGAGATGGATTTGATGGAAGCCGTTCAATCATCACCTTACGAAAACCTATCCATCATTCCTGCAGATATTTCTGCAAGAAATGCTGATCTTTTGCTGAGTGAGATGAAACAATCGAAAAGAAAATTATCATCCTTGCTTACACCTCTTAAAAAAAGTTTTGATGTGGTGATTTTGGATTGTCCGCCGGGCATTTCATTGTTGCATGAAAATATTATGAATGCCGCCGATTGGATCCTGATGCCAAACATTCCAACAACATTATCTATCCGCTCGTACGAAACGGTTTCAAATTATTTTAAAGAAAACGGATTGGATACAAGCACCATTAAATGTTTTTTCAGCATGGTAGATCACCGAAAAAATTTGCATCACGAAACCATGCATGAATTTTATCGCGATAAAGTTTTCTTCAAAAATTATATTCCTTATTTGAGCGATGTAGAAAAAATGGGCACACATCAGGCGCCGCTTGAAACCTATGCTGCCAGCAGTTATGCGGCACAATGCTACCGCGATCTGTGGAAAGAGATCAAAAAGAATTGTTTCTGAAATTGAATGAAAAAGGTTTATGGAAAAACAAATCACATCGTGGTTCAGTCCCGCATTGAATAAAGAAATGCCTATCGCAACATATGGAAATTATGGATTTGCATTATTGATGATACCAACCGCAGGCGCCGATTATTTAGAATACGAGCGTTTTGAATTAATGAATCAGCTGCAACCTTTTATTGATAAAGGAAAAATAAAAGTGTACAGTATCGACAGCATTAATAAAGAAAGTTGGATGAATAATGAAATGCTCGGAGAACATAAAGCCATTCGTCAAAATCAATTCAATCAATATGTTTTTGAAGAAGTGATTCCGTACATCCGAAATACTTCAAGCAACGAAACAATGGTTTATACTTGCGGGGCAAGTTTGGGTGCATTGCATGCAATGAATTTATTTTTAAAACGGCCCGATATAATTAACGGCACCATCAGCATGAGCGGCGTGTATGATCTGACCGAATACACAAAGGGTTTTTGGGACGAGCAGGTTTATTACAACAGTCCCATGCATTACATTCCTAACTTAACTGATGAATGGTATTTAGATAAAATAAAAGCAAGTCATCACATTCATATTTACAGTGGCAGCGGCGATTTTGAAGCACCCGATGCCAATCGTGCATTCTCGCAAGTGCTCTGGAATAAAGGCATTTGGCACGATCTGGATATTTGGGGAACTGATATAAAACACGATTGGACCACTTGGCGCGCCATGCTTCCTTATATAATTCAAACTAAATTTTAAATTATTATTTCTCCAAAAAAGAGTTAATTAAGTTTGCAGGATTTGTGATGTGGCCCTAAGAGATTAATATTACAGTTCAATTTTAACGCTTGGCAAAACGGCTATACTTTTTATTACTATTTTTTTTATTGAGCGAATTCATTATTGCCCAGCAAAAAACAACTTCTCCATTTGTAACCATTTCAGGAACAGTGTATGATATTTCGGCAAGAAGGCCATTGGAAGCCGTTGCAGTCATCAGTACTTCGGGCCGCGGAACATTAACAGATTCTACAGGAAGATATAGTTTGACCATCCGTTCCGATGATTCAATTTATTTTAAATTACTGAATAAAGAAACAGTAAAATATCCCGTAGATACAATTAAAAACACAAGTGCATTCGACATCATGATACATGTGTATGCACAAAGTTTGCCCGACGTAAAAGTGCGCAACAGTAATTACAGATTAGATTCTATTCAAAACAGAAAAGACTACGGAAAATATTTTGACTTTAAAAAACCCGGCATACGTTTAAGTCCTAACCCTGGTTATAATCCGGGTGGTGTAACTGTTGGATTAGATTTAGACGAACTGATCAATATGTTTCGGTTTAAACGTAACCGAAGTTTGGAAGCATTGCAAAGAAGATTGATTCAACAAGAGCAGGATAAATATATCGATCATCGTTACAGCAAACAATTTGTCAGGAAGATCACCAAACTGCAATCGCCCGAGTTAGAAAATTTCATGAGGATATACCGTCCAAGCTTCGAAATGTGCCAAATGTTCAATGATCTTGAATTAGGTTATTACATCGAGAAATGATATGATCAATACAAATTAGATAAGGCGGGTAAATAATTTTTTTACCGGCTGAAGTACTGCTATAATGCTGTGGTTGCGTCGCACACTTGTACACTTTGTACTTTGCTGAGCAAAGTTCCGAACGTTGAAGAGTGCGACGCCGGTAATGATGCCATGAAATACTGCTGCCCGTAA
>JAGWPQ010000017.1 GCA_028877045.1 Bacteroidota bacterium
AGATAAATTTTCGCTGAGCAGTGATGGTGATAAGATTTCTTCGTTCTAAATTATCAAGTAAAAAAATCCTCTTTCATCAGGAGGATTTTTTTATTTCTTCAGATTATCATACGATAAAATTTATAGCCCAAAAGATGTTAAATTATTTTTTTGAAAAAGGTAGTATAATTACTACCTTTGATCTACAAGAAAGGATTGCCCGATATGAAATCATCAGAATTTCATCGCAAAATAAAGAAGAATGGATGGCGGTATATTAAAAGCGAAGGCAGCCATTACATTTATGAGAAAGACGGGAAATATTATCCGGTTCCGTATCATGGAGCAAAAGAAATTGGTGAAGGCCTAAGAAGAAAAATTGTAAAAGAAATGGGATTAAAATAAATCCTTTTAAAATTATAAATATGAAAACTGTAAAAATAATTATTGAAAGAAGCAAAGACATGTTTTCGGCTTACGCTGAAAATATAGAAGGCATTTATGGCGGCGGTGATACTGTTGCTGAAGCAAAAAAATCTATACTCGATGCAATTGAGCTGTACAAAAAATACAACAGTAATATTCCGTCCCTGATAAAAGGTAAATACGAAATTGTTTACAAGTTCGATGTACAAAGTTTATTGAACTATTACAAAGGTGTATTTACAAATGCCGCATTAGAAAGGATTACGGGCATTAACCAAAAACAATTTCAGCATTATGCAACAGGTTTAAAAAAACCAAGAGTAACTCAGGCAAAAAAAATAGAATCAGCTTTGCATAGTTTAGGCAGCGAGCTTATGGCAGTTGAATTATAATTTTATTTCACTTATTTTCTCAGGTCATCGCCTGTAAAACTTAGCGGCAATAATAAACTTGATCTTTCTATCACATATACCTCACCTTCCGTTCCGCTTAAAATTAATTTGATGGGATGATCGTATCTTTTTTCATGTTCCAGCAATGCCTGCCTGCACATACCGCAGGGCGAAACAGGTGTATTGCTTTTTCCATTTTTATTTTGATAACTGATGGCCATGGTAAGAATATGGGCAGCAGGAAATAAAGCCGCAGTCGATGACAACAAAGAACGCTCGGCACAAATACCTACCGGAAAACTTGCATTCTCCTGATTGGTTCCTTTTACGATCTCACCATTACTTAATAATGCAACTGCCCCAACAAAAAAGTTTGAATAAGGCGCATAAGCAGTTTTAGTAATGGCTCTTGATTGCTGCAATAAATTGGCATCTTCTTTTGAAAGATCATTGATAGAATCAAATACCTCGAACTGAAAACTATATTGTTCTTTTTTCATGAAATCGATTTTGATGAATCTTACCGGGATAAAAAAGTCCTCACAATTTTTGTTGTGAGGACCATCCTTTCCGGGTTTGAAGATAATTAATTTATACCATTAAACAAACGTTTCCAGCGCGGGCCGTTGTTCCAGCTAAACCATATCAATGATGCTTTACCAACAATATGTGTTTCGGGAACAAATCCCCAGAAACGGCTGTCCTGGCTGCGGTGGCGGTTATCGCCCATCATCCAGTAATAATTTAATTTGGTGGTATAAGTTGTTGTTTCTTTTCCGTTGATGATGAATTTTCCGTTATGTTCTTCCAGTTTATTTCCTTCATACACACTAATTAATCTGCGGTATAAAGGAATTGTTTTGGCATTCAACTCAAGCACATCTCCTTTCTTTGGAATTCTTAGCGGGCCATAAGTATCAGTGCTCCATGGATAATCATTATCATCGTAAGGAAAGGTATAACCCCGGGTACTGTCGATATATCTTGTAACAGATTTTACATTGGGTTGTTTTTTTAATTTCTCTGTTTCTTCGGCAGTCATGTTAAAAATAAAAGCTCCCTGCTGTTGTGTTGTTTTGATCTGTGCCTTCGTATCATCGGGATCGATATTCAATTCGTTCCTTAAAAAGTCTTCGTTAAAAGCAGTACCGTTTGTTGTTACAGTATATTCGGTTTGTGCACCGGGCGCAACAAATGCAGGTTTGCCGTTAATAAATAAATAGCTGTCCTTTACCTGCACTTCATCGCCGGGCAGTGCGGTGCAACGTTTAATATAATTATCTGTTTTATCGTAAGGATGAACCAATATTTCATGTTCGGCAAATAATTTTTCGCGATTGCCCCCGTAACTCATTCGCAACACATCGTAGTAAGGTGATGCACTTAAATAACCCTCTTCGTTGATGATGGTATCGCCGGCAGGAAAATTAAATACCACTACATCGTTTCTTTTAATATCGGTATAACCTTTAATTCTGTAATAAGGTAACTGGACCGCCTTAATATAAGAGGGTGTGAATTTTGTAAAAGGCAGTGTATTATGAACAAAAGGAAATGCCAGCGGTGTTGCAGGTATCCTTGCACCATAACTCATTTTACTTACAAACAAAAAATCGTTTATCAATAAAGTCTTCTCCATACTTTCTGTCGGGATAACATAAGCTTCGAAAACAAATGTCCTGATCAGCGTTGCCGCTACCACCGCAAACACGGCAGCATCGATCCATTCGCGTGCAACCGATTTTTTATAATTGTTCACCACATCTTCGCCCTGCCATTTTTCATCTTTCGAAAAACCGAGATAAGGCAGATAAATGAAAGGCACCAGTGCGGTCAATGCATGATGAATTAAACTAAACCTTCCAAAGTGCATTACAAATATGATAGCGATCCAGATGCTGATGAACTGACCAGCAATGGGAACGATCTGCAACCAAAACCATACTTTACTGATCTTGCATTTTTCAACGATCATCCATGTATTATAAAAAGGGATAAATGCTTTCCATGGTTCGATGCCTGCTTTTTTAAACATGCCGAACAAACCCACGTGACCAACAATAACAGCGATAATAAATAGAAATAAAACCATAATCTTTTTTTAAGAGTGACAAATGTAATGAAAGTGATGAGTTATGAATTATAAGTTATGAGTTTTGAGTTTTGAGTTTTGAGTTTTGAGTTTTGAGTTATAGGTAGAAGTTTGTTCTTATTTATTACAGCTTGTTTGTTAAATAATTTATAAGAAAGACCATAGACTATAGACGATGGACCATACCAGCTATGAACTATGAGCCATGACCTACTTCACATAACTCACCACATCATCAACTGTTATTGTTTTGCCCGAAAGGATGATCAATCGTTCCACCACATTTCTCAACTCGCGGATATTACCCGTCCAATTGTGTTGCAATAATGCATCGATGGCATTTTTATCAATTAGTTTTTGAGGCTGACCATATTCTTCTGCAATGTCTTTCAAAAACTTTTCTACCAGTAAAGGGATATCATCTTTTCTTTCGTTGAGCGATGGCACATGAATTAAAATAACGCCTAATCTGTGATACAGGTCCAATCTGAAATTCTTCTCTTCTACTTCTTTCAACAGATCTTTGTTGGTAGCAGCCACCACACGAACATCCACATTGATCTCTTTGTCACCGCCCACTCTTGTTATCTTTCCTTCCTGCAGGGCACGCAATACTTTGGCCTGTGCGCTTAAACTCATATCGCCTATCTCATCCAAAAATAAAGTACCGCCATTGGCCTGTTCGAATTTGCCGATACGCTGTTTGATGGCGGATGTAAAAGAACCTTTTTCGTGACCAAATAATTCACTCTCGATCAATTCGCTTGGTATGGCAGCGCAATTCACTTCTACTATTTGCCCGGTGGCACGGTTACTTTTTTCGTGCAGCCATCTTGCTACTAATTCTTTGCCGGTACCATTCTCGCCGGTAACTAAAACCCTTGCTTCGGTAGGTGCCACTTTTTCGATGGTGTCTTTTATTTTTTTGATGGCGCTGCTTTCGCCAACTATTTCCTGTACCCGGCTTACTTTGCGTTTCAGCGTCTTGGTTTCTTTTACCAACACTGTTTTATCCATGGCATTGCGGATAGTGATCAATAAACGGTTGAGATCGGGTGGCTTGGAAATATAATCGAATGCACCTTTCTTCACAGCTTCAACGGCTGTTTCAATATTACCATGACCGCTGATCATGATCACAGGTACATCTGGATTTATTTCGGTTGCTTTTTGCAAAAATTCGAGTCCGTCTATTTTGGGCATTTTAATATCGCAGATCACCAGATCGTAATTGACGGAAGAGAATTTCTTCAATCCTTCTTCGCCATCGGCAGCTTCTTCGGTCTTATAACCTTCGTTGTTTAAAATATCTTTCAGCACATTCCGTATCGCACGTTCATCATCAATAATTAAAATTTGAGCCATGGTTATTTTTATTTGCCGCTAAGATAAGCGTAAGTTTTTTATGGAATAGAACACAGATGACACTGATTAAGACATATCCTATTTTTATTGCTACTGTGTTGTAAGAAAACTGAGATCTTAAAGTAAAATTTAAGTAGTAAAACCCATCATCCGTTTTATGGAAAATTAAAAATAGCCGACTGCAAAATGAAGGACTTAATTATTTAAAAATCAGTTTTCTTTTCATAAAAGTGTTGTACTTTTATGTGTTAGCGGTAATGTGCCTACCCTGACGCAAATTGCGCACCGACGACATACTACAACAAAAACGCCAACCCTTTATTTAACACCTATTTCGACTCCGCGACATTCTAACTGAAACAATGTGTGAATGAGTAATTTATTTTAATGATTGTGCAAGGTTTTAGTCTGGTACTAAACAACCTTTGAATGGGTATTGACATCCATCCGGGACGAAACGATCAGAAATAAATTTCAACACTATGCAGCTTTATTTATTTCAAATAAATGCTATTGATAAAATTAAAAACACAATAAAATGGAAACAACAGAAACAATTATTCCGATGCCACGGATAGGTGACAAAGCACCTGAATTCAAAGCGGTAACAACACAGGGTGAGATTGATTTTCCGGCAGATTATTCAGGAAAATGGATCATACTTTTTAGCCATCCTGCCGATTTTACACCCGTTTGCACTTCCGAGTTTATCACTTTTGCAAGCATGCAAAATGAATTTACAGCCTTGCACACACAATTGGTTGGATTGTCTATCGACGGTTTGTATAGCCATATTGCGTGGTTACGTACCATAAAAGAAAAAATAGAATTCAAGGGACTAAAGAATATAGAAGTAACATTCCCTTTGATCGAAGACATATCGATGGTAGTAGCCAAAAAATACGGAATGTTGCAACCCGGCGAAAGTACCACCAAGGCTGTGAGAGCGGTATTTTTTATTGACCCGAAAGGAATAATAAGAGCAATAATTTATTACCCGCTTTCATTGGGAAGAAATTTTGATGAATTAAAGAGAGTGATCATTGCATTGCAAACCGCTGATGCCTATAGTGTAGCAACGCCTGCAAACTGGCAGCCCGGCGATGATGTGATTGTTCCTACAGCAGGTTCTTGCGGAGTTGCCAAAGACCGTATGGAAACAAAAGTTGAAGGGGTTAAGTGCTACGATTGGTTTTTCTGTACCAAACAATTGACATTGGATCAGGTCAATCACCCGGAAGCAAGTAAAAAATGAAAATGATGTTACCTTAAAGCAGATAAGATGAAGGATGTATTGACCGAATGAACATTATTTTTGTCAATCCGTTCCGGCAATCTTATCTGCTTTTGTACAATACCACTTGTAAAGCCATATCAGGAATAGCATCGCATCCTGTTCCTTGTATCTTGTTTCCTTGTGCCTTGTTCCCTTGCACCTTGTATCTTGTATCTTGAACCTTGTCCCTTGTTCCTTGAACCTTGTCCCTTGAACCCTTGCTCCTTGTCCCTTGAAACCTTGTCCCTTGCTTATTGTTTCCTTCGTACCTCCTTCGCCCATCCTTCGTTGAAACAGCAGCATATACGAAGCAGGTACGAAGAAGGTAATAGTCAAACAC
>JAGWPQ010000127.1 GCA_028877045.1 Bacteroidota bacterium
ACCAATGCCTCTTCCTTCCTGGCCTCTTAAATAAATTAAATAGCCATGTTGGTTTTCTGCAATTTTTGCAAGTGCACCCCGAAGCTGGCTTTGGCAATCGCATCGCTGGCTTCCAAAAATATCTCCTGTCAAACACTCACTGTGAATGCGTACAATGGGTTTTACTTTCTCATTTACGTTATTCATTAAAACTACATGCTCCTGATCTGTTAGTTTATTATTAAACACTTTGATCATAAATTCTCCAAATTGTGTTGGTAGATTCGCTGAAGAAATTAATTCTATATGATTTTCGGTAGAATACCTGTATTCAATAATTTGTTGGATTGAAATTATTTTCAGGTTGTGTTTATGTGCGAAATCGAATAGCCCCTCCCTGCGAAGCATATCCCCCTCTTGATTCATTATTTCGCAAATAATTGCTGCCTGCACATGATTAGTCAACCTGCACATATCAACAGCCGCCTCAGTATGGCCATGCCGTACCAGCACACCATTCTCTTTTGCGACAACAGGAAATAAATGACCGGGTTTTATGAAATCAGCGGCTTGACTTAAATTATTAGCTATATGCTTTGCTGTAATGGCCCTTTCTTTAGCAGAAATCCCGGTAGTGATCCCGAAATCCTGAGTTGCATCAACCGAATCATAAAAAGCAGTATGAAAATTATCCTTATGATTTGAATGCATGGGATTTAATTCCAATCTGTCTGCAATTGATTTATCAATGGCTATGCATATTAAACCCCTTGCCTCCGACGCACATAAGTTCATCTTTTCCTGCGTTGCCGCATCAGCCGGAAAAATGATATCTCCTTCATTTTCTCTGGACTCATCATCCACTACAATAACCGGATTGCCCTCCTTAAACGACTCAAGTGCTTCTTCAATAGTATTAAACATTTCCTACCTCCCTTTTATTTAAAAGCTGTTCGGTATACTTGGCAAGTATGTCAAATTCTATATTCACTAATTCACCCGCTTTTAATAAACTTAAGTTCGTTTTGGCTATTGTAACAGGTATAATGCAGAGTTCAATGCTGTTATTGGTTACTTTGTTTATAGTTAAGCTTACCCCGTTAATGGCAATTGACCCTTTATACACAACATATTTTTCGAAAGCAGAAGGTATATTGATATTTAAGAGCCATGCTTTATCTCCTTCTATGATTTCCGATACAACTGCAGTTGTATCAACATGCCCCAAAACATAATGCCCGCCTAAATAACCATTGGGTTGCATAGGTAGTTCAATATTAACTTTTGTATCAGGCAGATAATTACGAATGATTGTTTTATCAATAGTTTCCAGTGAAACAAAAAAGTACATGTTGTTTTTTTCTACTTTTATTGCCGACAAACATGCACCATCAATTGCAACACTATCGCCTGTTTTCATAAGAGGAGAAATGACCGATGACTCAACTGTCAGCTCCCATCCTGAATCACTTGATAGTATATTGATAATTTTAGCTAAGCCAACAATTCCTGTAAACATATATTTGTAGGTAATTTTGAGCTGCAAATTTAAAATTATAAATGACTCACGCCGATTATTTAAAAAAAGCTTTTCTTCTTTCGATAAAAGCTGATGCAAAACGTATCAGACCAAATCCTTTTGTAGGCGCACTAATTGTTAATGAAGAAGGAGTGATCATTGGTAAGGGATACCATAAAAAGTTTGGTGGCCCGCATGCCGAAGTATATGCTATCGAAGATGCACTATCAAAATATAATGATCTGTCAAAATGTACAATCTACGTAACGCTTGAACCTTGTTCACATTTTGGGAAAACACCGCCCTGCACAGACCTCATTCTAAAACATAAAATAAAACATGTTGTTATTGGATCATTAGACCCTAACCCCTTGGTTTCCGGTGCCAAAACATTAATCGATAATGGTATAAAAGTTGATGAAATTCTTCTCCCGGAAATAAAATCACTTAATGAAACCTTCTTTATCAATACGACAAAACAGCGACCCAAATTTCAACTCAAGACAGCAAGTACCATTAATGGAAAAATAGCCGATCGATTTGGTAACAGCAAGTGGTTAACAAATGAAAAAAGCAGAGCATTCGTCCATTCGGTATTAAGACAAAATTCAGATGCCATCCTAACAACTGCCAAAACCATCATAAAAGATAATGCCGGTTTAAACATAAGAATACAAAATGAACATCCGATCGAACTAAATGCAATTGTCATCGACAGGAAATTAGATTTATTAAAAGATATACATGCATCCTTAGCCATATTTTACCCAAGAACAAAATCAAAAATATATTTGGTGACTGATGATGAATCTGTAAATACAAATAAAGACGCTGTTGAAATTATTAATGTAAAGTTTCATAACAACAAAGCAGATCTTTCGGCACTGAGTAAAATATTATTTCTAAAAGGTATTTTTCAGATATTGATCGAGGCTGGCGGTACGCTTAACAGCAGCATGTTAGAAGCAAATTTAGTTGATGAGCTATTCTTATTTATAACTCCAAAGATCATTAATGACCAAAATGCTATTGG
>JAGWPQ010000128.1 GCA_028877045.1 Bacteroidota bacterium
GTGATGGATCTGGTAAAAGGAAAATACGTTGATGCTCTTGCCCCTGATAGCATTAACCAGATCGCCATCGAGGATGTATTGGATCATTTGGATCCTCATTCTGTTTATATTCCGGCCTCAGACTTCAAAGATGTGAATGATGAATTGATGGGAAATTTTCAGGGCATCGGCGTAGAATTTCAAATGTTTAACGATACTATAAATGTTGTTCATGTTATTAAGGATGGCCCTTCGGATAAAGCAGGTGTCCAGGTTGGTGACGAATTGATTAAAGCAAATGATTCGGTTATTCTTGCAGGAAAAAAATTAAAACCCGATAGTATCAGGAAACAGTTACGCGGACCGGCAGGATCTTCGGTCAAGTTAACAATTCTGAGAAATGGTGTATTAAAGGATTTTGATATTAAACGTGGTAATATTTCTGTTCCATCAGTTGATGCTGCTTATATCATTGCACCACAAACAGGATATATCAGGATCAACAAATTTGCCGAACGAACTTATGAAGAAGTGATGCAGCATTTAGAGAAATTACAAAAGCAAGGCATGCAGAAATTGATCGTTGATCTACGCGGCAACGGCGGTGGTTTGATGAATGAAGCAACAGGTATTGCTGATGAATTTTTGGATGGCGATAAATTAATTGTTTATACACAGGGAAATAAATCGCCACGAAACGAATATCGTTGCCGTAAAGAGGGCGTATTTGAAAAAGGGAAATTGGTTGTGTTGGTTGATGAAACATCGGCATCGGCAAGCGAAGTCCTTTCGGGTGCATTACAAGACTGGGACAGGGCTTCGATTGTAGGAAGAAGGACATTTGGAAAAGGATTGGTACAGCAACAATTCAGGTTAAGCGATGGCGGTGCGGTACGATTAACCATTGCACGTTATTATACGCCGCTGGGCCGCAATATTCAAAAACCTTATAACAAAGGCAAAGAAAAATATGAAGAAGAATTACTGAATCGCTTTCATGATGGTGAAGTTTTAAAAGGCGATACCTCAAAAAAAATAGGTCCATCTTTTAAAACAGCATCAGGACATATTGTTTATGGCGGCGGCGGTATCACACCCGATTATTTTGTTCCTTACGATACTTCAAAATTAAACGCATCTATTGCAAAGCTGTATTATAAAAATATACTCAATAATTTTGTGTACAAACAATATGTACAAAAGAAAAACTATTTTCAATCCCTAAGATCACCCGAAGAACTGATCAATAAATTTAATCCGGGCGAAGCTGAATGGCAACAGTTGACTATTCTTGCAAAAAAAGACAGTATCGATTTAAAATATATTGCAGTGAAAGACCGGGCTGAAATTTTTAAACGGGTGAAGGGTTTGATGGCAAGACAAATATGGGGGGATGAAGGTTATTTTGAAATCATGAATGCCTGGGATAACATTGTTAAAAAAGGACTTGAGGTTTTAAAATAAATTATACCTACAAATCACCTTGTATCTGTTATTATGAAGGGTTGATAGTATCGCATCATTTTCTTTATTATTTCTGACTAAATAATACTGTTTTGTTTAATTGTTTTTTAATGAGTTAGCTAAAAATTTAATTAAATAACCTTTGGGCGTAATTAATGTATTGCTTGATTTTTTAGCAGACAGTAGCTTTTGTACGAATAATTACTTTATCCAAACATCTTCCGACATATACCTGTAAGCTTGCCATATTGCCTGTAAAAGCTATTATACCTGCTACCCTTGCCGTAGCGGATGAGTAGTTTAAGTATGATTGATAGATATCAGACAGTAATCTAACCATTTTATCATGTAATAATAAAGCGCATATAAACAGTGTATAACCCGACTCTTATATATGTCGGGTTATACACGGGTCATACCTTGGTTATACTCGGGTTATATACGGGTTATATACGGGTTATATCAAAAGAAGGTATAGAGGAAATAGGAGTTTGGTACGAGTGTCTTGTACTGAAAATAGGGGGAAGCTATATCTGTACATGACCTTTACGGTTCATCAGCAAATCCGTTTACAACAAACAATCCGCCAGCGACGTTTAAACAGGTTTTGGTAAATTAATTCCGCCAAAGGGTTTAAATAATTTATTGTGCTCAAAAAAAAACAACTGATTGATCGCAATAAATGAAAATATTGGATGTGGAATTACTTTATGATAAATTCATTTTCATTCCCGCTGCGTCTCAGCGATGATGCTGGGGTTTAAGGTTAATAGATCAAAAAAAACGCAGAAGCAAACCATAATGCA
>JAGWPQ010000129.1 GCA_028877045.1 Bacteroidota bacterium
ACAGCATTTTGTAAAACTTTATTTACCTCATAAAATGTTAAACCGCTATGCAATGAAACTGCCGCTATGTCTCGCTTTTGAAGGTTCTCTACCTGATCTTTCATCAATGCGATCAGCGGAGAAATTACCAAACACAGTCCGTCCTTCATCAATGCAGGAACCTGAAAACAAATCGATTTGCCACCACCAGTGGGTAACAGTGCAAGCACATCTTTTCCATCGAGAACAGATCGGATTATTTTTTCCTGCCCGCCGCGAAAAGATGTGTGACCCCAAAATTGTTGAAGTATTTGTTGAGGTTGCTTCATTTTATGAATTGAAGATACAACTCATCAAATCACTTTCTTAAAATTCAACCACAAAGAATTAATAGCAAGAACGACATCACTCAATCCCATCACCAAAGCCCCAAATGTCGGGCTTAAAAAACCAAGAGCAGCAACAGGAATCGCAACAATATTATACGCAAATGCCCAGAATAAATTTCCTTTGATGGTGAGGTAAGTATGCTTGCCCAAACCCAACGCCAACGGTAAATGTTTTAATCCATGGTTCATTAAAACAACCTGTGCACTTTGCATGGCAACCTGCGATGCATCGCTTAAAGAAATACCGACAGTTGCTTTGGCTAATGCAGGCGCATCATTAATTCCATCGCCCACCATGGCTGTTGGTGCGATGGCAGTATAAGCAGCGATCTTTTCTAATTTTTGTTCGGGTGTTTGCTGGGCAACCACTTCATCGATGCCAAGCTGTTCGCCAACTTTTTGAGATTTTTCTTCTCTGTCGCCGCTTAATAAAATAGTTTTAATATTTTTTGATTTCAGCAAAGCGATCACTTGTTTTGATTCGGGTCTGATCTCATCAGCAACATCGATCCATCCAATTAATTTATCATTTTTAAGTATGTAAATATTGTGCTTATAATCTTGTTCTTGTGTAAACGAAGACGCAATTAAATAAGAGCCCGCAAAAAAATTATTACCTTCTTTATCTTTTGATTTGATGCCTACACCTTTCACTTCTTCAACAGATGCCCAGCGTATCTCATCTTTTATTTTCCATTCACTTACAATTGCTTTTGCAACAGGATGATTGGAATATTTTTCTAGCGAATAGGCAATGCGTTTAAACTCATCAACCTCGATCTCAGAATTAAAATCTTCGATCTTAAATTTTCCGGTAGTCAATGTTCCTGTTTTATCAAAAACAACTTGTTTGATGTCTTTAAAAATTTCCAAACTTCTTGCATTCTTAAAAAGAATTCCATTTTTTGCTGCACGTCCCAAACCCACAGCCACAGCGGCCGGCGTGGCTAAGCCCATCGCGCAGGGACAAGAAATTACCAACACCGCAATGCTTCTTAATAAACTGTCGCCAAAACTTTTATCAGCAAAAAAATAATTGATTGCAAGGGTTAATAAAGCCAGGCTTACAACTGTTGGAACAAAGATGGCGCTTATTCTATCGGCCATTTGTTGTACCGGCGGTTTTTCGGTTTGTGCTTCTTTTACCAATTTTAAAATGTTCGAAAGGACTGTGTCTTCACCAACAGCAGTTACCTGTGCTTTGATGGTTCCGCTTTCTAAAATACTGCCGCCAATTAACTGATCTTTTATTTTCTTTTCTATCGGAACACTTTCGCCGGTAATGATGGCTTCATTCACATTTGCTTCTCCCCATAAAACTTTACAATCCATCGGTACATGTTCGCCATTGCGGATCAACACCAGATCACCAACATGCAATGCTGTACTTTCTACCTGAAAAATTTGTTCATGATGATGTTCATCAAATGCGATCATATTCGCCATCACTTTCTGGCTCTTCGCCAAACTTTTTAATGCCGCCTGTGTTTTTTCGATCGAGGCATCTTCCATCCAGTTTCCCAAATAAACCAATGTGATGGTGGTACATGCAGTTTCAAAAAATAAATAATCATTTGCTTTACCAACAATCAATCCGTACAAGCTGTAACCAAATGCAGCACTGGATCCCAGCGCAATCAACACATTCATATTCGGAATACCCGACAATAAACTTTTAATGGCACTTCGTCCAAAAAAATCCATCCCAACAATATAAACCGGAATCGTTAATGCCAACTGCAAATACGGATTCATCAATGCATGAATATGAATCCCGGGAATCATGTGCAGCATCAACGGTGCAGTAAAAACAATACAAAACCAAAAGCGTTGCAAATGACTTTTAAACGGCAAAAAACCGCCATGATGTCCGTGATCGTCATGATCATTATTTTCATGCTTCACACGATATCCCAGGCTATTAATTCCCTTTTCAATTTTTTGTTGTGTAATGGTTTCATTCATTTCAAAACTCACATCGCCACCAATAAAATTCACTTTCACATTTTGCAAACCTTCACTTTTTAAATATTTATCAATGGTCAATGCACAGTTGGTGCAACTCATTCCTTCCACTTTTAAATTAACTTTCTCCATTTCTTAAATTATTTATTTTTTGTTACCGGCTTCGGTATTTCAATTTAACATTGTTGCGTCGCACTCTTCAACGTTCAAAACATTATTCAGCATTGATTTTCGCAAATATCAATCATCGCAGCCGACAAAAAAATGACGCACATCACAAAGGTATCACACTAATAAAATTCTCAACTTTCGAACCAAGAAATATCTTTGCCGCATGGATGCAATTTTCGCCATCGAACAAATAAATCATGTAGCAAGGCTTTTGTGGAAAGAAAGCAAGCAAAAAAAAGTATGGGCTTTTCATGCGCCCATGGGAGCAGGTAAAACAACATTCATCCATGCTTTGTGCGAAATTTTAGATGTAAAAGATGCCATCAGCAGCCCAACATTTGCCATCATCAACGAATATAAAAGTGCTGTTGCCGGAACTATTTTTCACATGGATTGGTATCGTTTAAAAAACGAGGAAGAAGCAGTACAGGCGGGCATTGAAGACGCATTGCTCAGCAAAAATCTGTGTTTGATAGAATGGCCCGAAAATGCTGCCGCACTTTTACCCGATGACACATTTAATGTTTATATCGAAATATTAGATGCAGCCACAAGAAGATTGTACACAACCGTGTAACATAAATCTTATTTAAATAGTAACTTCACCCATCTCAAATAAAAAATTTCAAATCTTTTATATGGCTTTAAGCAAACCTGTTATATCTACTTCTTTCAATTACGAAACTTTAGAAGAAACACTCGATATAAAAGTTAAAGGTGCCGAATTGCATATCGGTATTCCGAAAGAATTTGCTTTCCAGGAAAACCGTATTGCTTTAACACCCGATGCAGTGGGCGTTTTGGTAAGTAACGGCCATACCGTTGCCGTAGAACATAATGCCGGCGAAGGAAGTAATTACAGCGATAAAGATTACAGCGAAGCAGGCGCAAAGATTTTATACGAAAAGGCCGAAGTGTATAAAGCACCCATATTAGTCAAAAGTGCACCGGTTGTTGAAGAAGATATGCACTTGCTTCAACTCAATCAAACCATCATCTCTCCCATTCACCATTCGGCATTGAAAGCCGAAATCATTTCGGTGATGATGGATAAAAAAATTACGGCATTGAGTTTCGAAAATTTAAAAGATGAAAGCGGCACTTATCCCATTGTCCGCAGCATGAGTGAGATTGCAGGAAGTGCGGTGATGTTGATTGCCGGACAATACCTCAGCAGTTTTAATAAAGGTAAAGGTGTATTACTGGGTGGCATCAGCGGTATTCCGCCAACAAAAGTTGTGATCATTGGTGCAGGTATTGTTGGCGAATTTGCAACACGCAATGCATTGGCTTTAGGTGCCAGCGTTAAAGTATTTGATAATGATGTATATCGGTTAAAACAATTACAGAATAATCTCGGACAACGTTGCTGGACAAGCGTTTTAGAGCCACGCATTCTGGCCAAGCAATTAAAAACCTGCGAAGTTGCAGTGGGTGCCATGAGCAATGAGTTTGGTCGTGCACCGGTTGTTGTGTCGGAAGAAATGGTAGCAGCCATGCGGCCCGGAAGTATCATCATTGATGTTGCCATCGATCGCGGTGGTTGTTTCGAAACAAGCCAATTGACCACACACGAAAAACCAACTTATGTAAAACACGATGTGATACATTATTGTGTTCCCAATATCCCGAGCGGTTTTGCCCGAACTGCAAGCCAGGCCATCAGCAATGTGTTGATGCCATTGCTTTTAACCGTGAGTGATGAAGGCGGTTTGGAAGAAATGGTATGGCATAATTTTAATTTACGCGAAGGCATTTATTTATTCAAAGGCGCACTGACCGATTTTTATATCAGTCAGAAATTCGATTTAAAATTTACTGATTTGAATTTGTTGATTGCAAGCAGGAGATAAACTGCGATGCACAGGATTAAAAAAGATGAGTAAGATTTTTTTGTAGCAAGCTGAAGAATAAAAATGAAGCTGCTGTTGCGTCGCACTCTTGTACTGCAACAAATGATTGAGCATTAAAAAATCATTATTTCTTTGTTTTTTTGCTTAATGTTTTCTCAAGGTCTTTTGGATAAATTGATAGTTCTATTGAAAAGCCTAATTCACCAGATAGTTTAAGCAACTCATTTGATAAAAATTCATTCTGAATTAATTTATTTTTTTTATCTATTTTTAAATCAATACCGAAATCTATAATTGCGTATTCAATTTCTTTTGTTTTTGAAATTAATTGAAGCCCTTTCTTGTTCTTTTTAAGGAATCTAATTGTGTCTTTAATCTGTAGAGATAAATCGTCAAAATCGGCATCGCTTACAACAAGAATTAATCCTGAATGTTTAAGTTTATCACCTTCAGGTTTTGTTTTAAATTTTGGTTCCTCCTTTAAAAAAATTGTAGATGCTTTTAAATTACTTTTTTTAAGAAATTTTACAACATCAAAATTTTCACCCAATATTCTTAATACACAACTCATTCTAATCTTTTAATAATATAAAACAACCAATAGTTATTTGTAATCCATTATCGAAATTTTCTCTTCACAAAAATCCATTTCATTTTCATCATTGCTGCTGACAATAATTAATTTATCGCTGCAATAATTTTTTATGAGCTGATGATACAACGCATAACCTGTTGCATCCAAATTGGTGCAGGGTTCATCTAATAATAAAATGTTCGCATCACTAAAAACAGCCTGAGCTAATTTTATTCTTTGTTTCATCCCC
>JAGWPQ010000130.1 GCA_028877045.1 Bacteroidota bacterium
ATATTTTTTGGCATGTTCAAAAAAGAAAAACAAAGAGCAGAATAATTAATCCTGCTCTTTGTTTTTTTATGACTTATTTCTACTACCGTTTATTTTATTTCGTCATTTGCATTTACAATAACACTGTCGCCCGTATGTAATAAACCAAACACTTCAATTTTTTCAGAAGTTTCATTTCCGGTTAATACATCAAGTTTTACAGTTTTGCCATCACGGATTACGATCACATATTTTCTTTCTGTAGAAATTACTACGGATGATTTAGGAACAGAAAACGCTTCAGCATTTCCTTTTGCATTCAACAAAATATCGACATACATTCCGGGTGATAATAAACCATTATTATTCCAAACATCGATTTCAATTCTTTCGGAACGGAATTCAGTATTCACATTATCAGATTTTCTGCTAACAAAACCAATATTCTTTTTTCCGGGAAATGCACTTACAAAAAACGTTACGGAATCTTTCTGTTTTAATTCTGCAGCAATTGCTTCCGGAACATCTACCTGTAAACGCAAATGGCTTACCTGCTTAAGTTCCAGCATAGGTTTATCTTTTGAAGATGCATTTACCAACGCACCCGGATGAACATTTCTTTCGGTGATCACACCATCAAAAGGTGCTGTAACTCTTAAATACCCCATCATCGTTTGTTGCATTTCCCAATTAGCTTTTTCGGCATTCACCAATGCACTGTCGGATTCAACTTTTGCTTTTACGGTTGATAAATCGAATGGTGAAATGGCACCCTCAGTTTTTGATGCTTCCAATAAACGCAGGAAATGTTCTTTATCGATCGACAATTCTGATTTTGCTCTTGCATATTTTTCTTTGGCTTGTAAAGTTGCCTGCAATAATTCGGGAGCTTCCAATACCATTAATAAATTCCCTTGTTTTACCTTATATCCGATATCAACTAAAACATCTTTTACATAACCGTTTACTTTTGGGAATATACTTACTTCCTCATAAGCTGCCAGCTGTGCAGGAAGTTTTATAGTTGTTGATACACCGGCCTTTTCTACAGTTACTGTTTGATAATTTGGTGATGCTTTTTTTGTTGATTCATTTTCTTTATTCTCCGTTTTTTGTTGCGAACAAGCTGAGAAAATAATTAATGTTGAAATGAAAACGATTTTATTTTTCATGTTGAAATAATTTAGTTATTGATATCTTCAGGTAATAATGAAACTGATTTGAATGAGGTTTTTTGTTGTATCCATCCATACACCAACGGAACAACTAATAATGCTGCAAATGTAGATGCTATAAGCCCTCCGATAACCGCTCTACCCAATGGAGCAGATTGATCACCGGCTTCACCTAATCCGCTTGCCATAGGTATCATACCTACGATCATAGCAATACTTGTCATTAAAATAGGACGTAAACGAACACTTGCTGCAAGGCTTGCTGCTTTAAACGGATTCTTGTATTGCAAACGTAATGCCTCAGCATTAGTTACAATTAATAATGCATTAGCAACAGATACCCCAACTGACATGATAATACCCATATACGATTGCAGGTTTAACGTAGAACCTGTAGCCAATAATAACAGCATTGCTCCTAATAATACTGCAGGAATTGTTGCTAAAACGGTAATTGCTAATCTGAATGATTGATAGCTTGCAGCCAACAATAATAATATTACCACAATTGCTGCTAATAAACCATTTTGCAAAGATCCCAATGTTTCTGTTAGCAAGGATGACATCCCTTTTATATCCACTACAGTTCCTAACGGAGGTTTACCTACCTGATCAATAATTTTCTGAACAGCATTTGTTGCTGAACCTAAATCTTTATGATTAATGTTTGCGCTTAAAGTAATAAATCGTCTTGGTCCGCTGCGGTCGTATTCGCCCGGCAAACTATCCACAGAAAAAGTTGCAACATCATACAAGATGGGTCTTGCCTGACCTTTAACTAATGGAGTAGCACGCAATTCTTCGAGAGAGTTCATTATATAACCCGGTATTTCTACCTGAGTTTGATAAGTATAAGCTGTTTTATCATCGAGCCAGAAATTTTTGTTTGTATACCTGCTTGATGAAGTGCTGGCAGTAATACTTCGGGAAACATCGTCAATCGTAAGCCCCATTAAAGCTAATTTCTGTCTGTCTACTTTAATTTCGATGGTTGGATAATGAAGCGGTTGTGCAATTTGAACATCTCGCAAAAAAGGAACAGCTTTCATTTTCTCCAACACCTGATTCCCATATTTCTGAATATCATTCATATTCTTCCCTGCCACACGTACTTCAATTGGTGTTGATGCTCCCTGAGCCATAATCTTTTCGGTCAACTCAATTGGCTCGAATGAGATTTTTATGGTAGGATATACTTTGGCAATATTGCTGCGCAAAGTTTCCTTCAGGTCTTCGATTTTACCTTTATATTCTTCGCTTAAGTTTACCTGAATTACCGATTCGTGTGTACCGCTATTGAAGATGTACAAATTACTTGTACCAAAATTGCTCGATACAACACCTGCAAAAGCTGAGGTGATAGATACCTGATGATTGACTGTAGAATCAATGATATCTAATACACCCTTCGTTGTTTTTTCGGTTACTTCCAGTCTTGTTCCATCGGGCTCGCGTATACGCAATTGCAATTGTCCGCTATTGGATTTTGGCAGCAGGTCTTTTCCAATTGTAACAAAACAAAATCCCGCCAATCCAATTGCTAAAAAAAGATAGCTTAGTACAATTAATTTTCGTTTCTGCATCCATTTATTTAACAAGGATTCCAGTTTTAGTTTCAGACGCTGGAAAAAATCATTGTCTTCCGGAATGGCTTTATCTACAGCATCATGCATATTAATTTGTTCAACTTCATCTTTGTCCAAACCAAGTCCTGCATGTGCATGCGGCTGATGATGACTATACTGAAATTTATCTTCTTTAATTAACCAATTCGAAATTACAGGTACCAAAGTTTGCGCTGCAATAAACGAAACGATCATTGCAAAAGCAATAGATAATGACAGTGGTAAAAACATTGCTTTAGGAACACCGGTCATAATAAATGCAGGAGCAAATACAGCAAGGATACATAATAGAATTAATAATAATGGAAAAGAAATTTCCGAACAGGCATCAAGAATTGCCTGCCGTTTATTTTTCCCCATTTCCAAATGCTGATGAATATTTTCGATAGTAACCGTTGCCTGATCCACCAAAATACCAATGGCTAAAGCCAATCCGCTTAATGTCATGATATTAATGGTTTGCCCCGCAAGTTTTAAAAAGAAAACGGCACTCAGTACAGCAATAGGAATAGTAACGATTACCACAACACTGCTTCGCCAATCTTTTAAAAATAATAATACTGTTAATCCGGTAAGTATGGCACCCAGAATACCTTCGGTCATTAAACTTTTTGCCGAATTCATTACAAAAACTGACTGATCAAATTCGTAACTGATCTTCACATCATTCGGTAATAAACTTTGCATTTCGGGAAGCTTCGACCTTAGATTTTGAACTACATCCCAGGTACTGGCATCGGCCGTTTTTACTACTGGAATATAAACAGAACGTTTGCCATTTACCAATGCATAATCTACAGTAAGATCCGCTGCATCTTCTACTTTAGCCACATCACTTACAAAAACCGATGAGGCACCATTGCTTTTAATAGGAATTGTTTCAAATTCTTTTACTTTATTTTCAAGCGAATTCAGCGTTGTGATAAACATGGTACTGTCCATACTTAAATCACCCGATGGTGTGATTGAATTGTTTTTCGCAATGGCTTCCACCACCTGATCGGAGCTGATGTTATATTCGGTTAATTTTTTGGGATCAACATTTATAACAACTGTTCTTGCATTTGATCCAAATGCCGGAGCAGCAGAAAGACCGGGTACTGTTGCAAACAATGGTCTTATTCTCGTTAATGCCAGATCAAATATTTCGGCCAACGATTTAGTAGGACTGCTAAACACCAACTCTCCAACCGGTAAGGAAGAAGCGTCAAAACGAATAACCGTTGGTGGCAAAGATCCCGGTGGAAAGAATGCTAATATCCTGCTTGATTGCAAAGCAACCTGTGCAGTAGCTTCGGCCATATCAGTGCCTTCATAAAAATTAAGTTTTAATAAAGTAAGTCCCTGAATGTTTTTGCTTTCAATATTTTTAATACCATTTACATACAAATATTGATCTTGCATACGGGTGCTAAAAAATCCTTCCATTTGTTTGGCACTCATGCCACCATATTGTTCGATAACATAAATGGTTGGCGAATTTAATTTGGGGAAAATGTCTATCGGAATAGTTCGTAAGGCCATTACTGAAAACAACAGTATTCCTATAAACAAAACCACTATGGCAATGGGCTTTTTTAAAGCTAAACGTACCATGCTTATTATTTTATTGTTTGGATGAATTGATTAAGATTGCCAGCAGCAGCCGATTTATTTAATTGCGCCACATACCAATCAGTTATTGTTTCAATATAGTCTGTTTGCGAACGATACAACACAAACGAAGCATTGGTTAAATCGATCAA
>JAGWPQ010000131.1 GCA_028877045.1 Bacteroidota bacterium
GTGGGCCCACCAGGGCATGATCCTGGGACCCCCTGATTATGAGTCAGGTGCTCTAACCAACTGAGCTATAGGCCCTGAGTTTTTTTACTCATGAGGCGCAAAAATAACTAAATCATGTTATTCTCCAATTTCATTTTAAATCTTACCGTTATTTTTGCCTGATGAGCAATATAAAAAATATCATTTTCGATTTGGGCGGCGTTTTCATGAATCTCGATTACAGAAAAATGGAGCAATCTTTTATTGATCTGGGCATCACCAATTTTTCTGAATTATTCACCCAACATCATTCATCACCATTATTCGAAGATCTGGAGACAGGCAAAATTTCTAATGAAGAATTTTATGCAGGACTTCGCAAAATTGCTCAGGTAAATCTTTCTGATTCGCAGATCCGTGATGCCTGGAACGCAGTCCTGCTCGACTTTCCGGCCGAACGCATTGATTGGCTTGTTGAAATAAAAAAGAAATATAACATCTATCTGTTTTCGAACACCAATCAAATTCATTATGATGCTTTCATGGAAATTTTTAAAGCTCAAACCGGCAAACACGATTTTAATCAATATTTTATAAAAGCATATTATTCGCAGGAATTGGGATTACGCAAGCCTTACAAAGAATCGTATCAAAAAATCATTGACGAACAAAAACTTATTCCCGCAGAAACTTTATTTATTGATGATACTTTAAAAAATATTGAAGGGGCAAAGCAAGTAGGGTTGCAAACTTTTCATTTGGCACCGCCCATGACGGTTTTGGACCTGAAATTATAATGCAATAATTTATTTTACTTCTTCATAATCAATATAATCGTCTTTGTGCGACGACGTGTTTGATTTTGTCTGAAATGTAGTCTGTTGCTGCGTTTGCTGTTGTTGTGTTTGCTGCATTTCTTTTATTTTATCCTGCATTTGCGAAGCCGCTTTACTTACAGGAACAACCAGTTCAAATACAAATTTGTAAATGAGGTAAATAATAATTCCCCAGATGATAAGCTTGATCATAGGCGCAAAGGTAAAGAGCGCAAACATTTGTTTGCTTGAGAATTTGTTAAATGGTCAATGCATTTTTCAATCATAAATTTGGAACATAACTCCTCATTGCATTACATTTGCATCGGACAAAGAATAAAAGAAGGGAACGAATTCGTTCCCTTCTTCTTTATACCTATGGCAACAGAAACACAAATACAACAAATAGAGCAGTGGGTAAAAACATTGTTGGAAGCAGAAACAGAATATTTCTGCGTAAGCATAAAAATAAAACCAACAAATAATATAAAAGTTTTTTTAGACGGCGATAATGGTTTGCCTATCGAAAAATGTGTGCAGTTCAATCGTAAATTATACAAGATGATTGAAGAAAGCAACCAATATCCCGCCGGAGATTTTAGTTTGGAAGTTTCTTCTCCGGGTTTGGACGAACCATTGAAACTGCATCGCCAATATGTAAAAAATATTGGCAGAGCGATAGAAGTAATTTTTGCAGACGGTTCGAAGAAAGAAGGAAAATTAATTGCCGTAGCCGATGCCGATATTATTGTAGAACACAGTGAGGGTAAGGGAAAGAAGGCAATTACACAACAATTGGTTATTCCGTTTAATCATATAAAAACAACAACAGTTCAAATTAAATTTTAAAAACTA
Organism: Bacteroidota bacterium; assembly: GCA_028877045.1. Classification (GTDB taxonomy): domain Bacteria; phylum Bacteroidota; class Bacteroidia; order Chitinophagales; family Chitinophagaceae; genus CAIQDX01. The sequence continues at coordinate 1,650 of JAGWPQ010000131.1, forward strand.
ATTACGATTTACATTCATTTGTAAATCGTAAATCGTAAATCGTAAATTGTATGGCAAGTATCAATCTGATCGACGCGTTTCAGGATTTCAAAGACGCTGAAAACTTAGATCGTCCAACGATGATGAAAGTGGTGGAAGATGTTTTCAAAACCTTACTGCGAAAAAAATATGGCAGCGATGAAAACTTCGACGTAATTGTGAATGCAGAAAAAGGCGACTTAGAGATCATTCGCCGCCGTATGATTGTTGAAGACGGCGAAGTAAATGATCCTTTGGCTGAGATCGCTTATTCCGAAGCCGTAAAAATTGAACCCGATTTTGAAGTTGGCGAAGAATTATACGAAGAAGTTGATATGCTTGATTTTGGCCGCCGCGCCATTCTTGCTGCCAAACAAACATTGGCGAGCCGCATCAGCGATCTGAAGAAAAATGTTTTGGTAAAAAAATATGGCGACAGAATTGGAGAAATTATTTCGGCCGAAGTTTATCAGGTTTGGAAGAAAGAAGTTTTATTGCTCGATGATGAGGGCAACGAATTGATCCTTCCTAAATCAGAACAAATACCACAAGATTATTTTAAGAAAGGCGAAAATATCCGTGCCGTTATTGCCCGGGTAGATATTAAAAATAATACCCCGGTAATTATTTTATCGAGAACAAGTCCTTTATTCCTTGCTAAATTATTAGAAATTGAAGTGCCTGAAATTTTTGATGGATTGATTGCCATTAAAAAGATCGTTCGTGATCCGGGAGAAAGAGCAAAAGTTGCTGTTGAATCTTACGACGATCGCATCGATCCGGTTGGTGCCTGCGTAGGTATGAAAGGAAGTCGCATTCATGGTATCGTTCGTGAATTGAAGAATGAAAATATTGATGTAA
>JAGWPQ010000132.1 GCA_028877045.1 Bacteroidota bacterium
AAAAAAGATATTTTTTTTGAGAAATTGACTTTGCCAGCATTTCGTATATAAATGTCAGAAAAAACTATTCTGCCTCAACGATCTATTTGGCCTCAAATGCAGTGCCTGCAGGCAAAAAAGCAATTGCAACCTCTGCGATTAAAAAAATTATGAAATTATTTTAAATAAAAATGCAGCAATCAAACCACCAAGAATTGGTCCGATGATCGGGATCCAACTATAACTCCAATCGCTTGTTCCTTTATGTTTTATTGGCAAAATGGCATGGGCTATTCTTGGCCCCAGATCTCTTGCAGGATTAATGGCATAACCTGTTGGCCCGCCTAAACTCAGTCCAATTCCTAAAACAACCAATGCAACAGGTAATTCATCCATAGCTCCTAAACTACTTGCCGGGGCAGCAATTTTTAAAACTGCAAACACCAAAACAATGGTTCCAACAATTTCGGTAGTAATATTACTTACCGAATCTCGGATAGCCGGACCGGTAGAAAAAACAGCCAATATATTTGATGCATTCTCTGTTTCATCAAAGTGACGGCGGTAAGCTAACCAAACAATCACTGCACCAATAAAAGCACCTAACAATTGGGCGACAATATATACCGGCACCAATGCCCAATCAAATTTACCAAGAACCGCAAATGCAATGGTGACGGCAGGATTAAGATGTGCGCCACTTGCTGCTGCCGAACAAAATACGCCAACAAATACGCCCATGGCCCAACCAAAAGTAATTACTATCCATCCGCCGTTATTTCCTTTTGTTTTATTTAAAACAACATTTGCAACAACGCCATCACCCAAAATGATCAGTAAGGCTGTGCCGATAAGTTCTCCAAAAAAAGCAGTCATGATTTTTTATTTTTTCGTTAGGTTAATTTGATTGAACAAGTTAATAAAGTAAATATTGTTTTGCAAGTGCCGTAAAAAGATCGATCTGATCTTGTTTCCACGCTTCATCTTTTTTCATTTCAGTCACCATCAATGCTGCAACAAGAGGTGCTGTATCAATGGCTGCCCCGGCATCTAAAAATAAAATCCTTGTCCTGCGCGCCAAAACATCTTCAACGGTCATAGCCATTTCGTTTCGGATGAACCAAATTATTTCGGCTTTGATATGCGGAAATGAAGGATGCAATTTTTCTTTCCACGAATTATTTTCTTCAATTAATTTTTGAATAAGTTTTGCATTGCTCCCGTACACATGCCAATGATCTGTTTTGTCGATCGGCCAACCCCATTTGCCAATGGGAAGTGTTTGTGTACTGCATGCTGTAAATTTTAATTTGGAAACAAACACTGCATTGTTAACCGCATCCTGTGCCATTTTGCGGTAGGTGGTCCACTTGCCGCCGACAATAGAAACCAATCCGCTTTTGGCAACAACTATAGTATGATCCCTCGACAACAAAGAAGTTTTTTGTCCGTTGCCATGTTTCACCAACGGCCTTAATCCCGCATATACACTCTTCACATGATTTCTTTGTATCGACGTATTGCAATACCGATTAAAATGTTTGATGATAAATTCAATCTCTTCTTCCAATGCTTTTGGTTCGGATGAAATATTTGTTACGGGCGTATCGGTCGTTCCCACCACAACTTCATTATGCCAGGGCACCGCAAATAAAACTCGGCCATCATCTGTTTTAGGGATCATCAATGCATTATCACCAACAAAATATTTTTTATCGATCACTAAATGTATTCCCTGCGATGGGGAAACCATATTATGTTTCGATGCTTCATCCATCTGCATTACAGCATCAGTAAAAACACCGGTTGCATTAATAAAAGATCTGCCGTGCAGCTCGTATTCAATATCATTCAACTCATCTCTTGCAATAACACTTACAATTTTTCCGTCTTTCTTTTTTAGATTAGTGGCTTTGCAATAATTTAAAACAGTGGCACCGTGATAAACAGCAGTGCATGCCAGATCAATGGCCAATCTGGTATCATCAAACTGGCCATCAAAATATTTTATGCCGCCTTTTAAATTTTCGGAACGAAGTGACGGCAATAATTTTTCGGTTTTTTGTTTCGATAAAATTTCCGTTCTCCCCAAACGTAAACGGCCCGAAAGCAAACCATACATTTTTAATCCAATGCTGTAATAAAATTTTTGCCATCCGCTGAAAACCGGCAACACAAAGGATTGTGCCGATGTGATATGCGGCGCATTGCGCAATAATCTGCCTCTTTCCTTTAATGCCTCAACAACTAATTTAATATTCCCCTGTGCCAAATACCTAACACCGCCATGCACCAATTTTGTAGAGCGGCTCGATGTTCCTTTTGCAAAATCGTGTTGCTCTATCAATAAAGTTTTATATCCGCGAACCGCCGCATCCAAAGCTGCACCCAATCCTGTTGCACCTCCGCCAATTATAATCAAATCCCATTGCGATACAGATTCCATCTGCTGCAACAT
>JAGWPQ010000133.1 GCA_028877045.1 Bacteroidota bacterium
GCCAAACAGCATTCCAGTTGGATGCTATGGCCGAGTGGGGTAGCATTGTTGGTTTGTCGTACATTGCCGCTCAGCGTGTATTTCCCGATTACAGCGAAATGGCCGATACCAAAGCATTGTTGGAAAGTATTGCACGCAGTTTTGGTTATCATTACGGATTAAAAAAGAAAGTGCGTATCAATACCATTTCTCAGTCGCCAACACGCACTACAGCAGGCAGCGGCGTGAAAGGTTTTGAAGGATTTATTACGTATGCCGATAAGATGAGCCCGTTGGGAAATGCCAGTGCCGAAGATTGCGCCAACTATTGCGTAACCTTATTCAGCGATCTGACAAGAATGGTTACCATGCAAAACTTATTTCATGATGGCGGTTTCAGTTTCTGCGGACTTTCGCATGCAGTGATAGATCAAATGGAAAAATAATTTTTATTGCACGAATTTTATCGAATTACACGAATTAGAAAAAACTTATCATTTTAATTCGTGTAATTTTTTTTAGGGAATAACTTCGGAAATCAATGCTTCGACAAGCTCAGCAAGACATTTCGAACGCAATGCTAACGTCATCTTGAGCCTGTCGAAAGATGATTAACGTAATTTTCGAAGAAGTCAAATATATTATTCATACCAAAAATTTATAACAATGTCGTGGATAGATTTGGTTGGTTATATTGGATCATTTTTAAGTGCCATTACTTTTTTTCCGCAGGTTTATAAATCGTGGAAAGCAAAAAGTGTTGGTGATCTGAGTATCTGGATGATCTTAATTGTTATCAGCAGCACCATCGTTTGGTTGGTGTATGCCTTTGCAACGCATAGCGGGCCTGTAATTGCAGCCAATGTTGTAGTGCTGAGTTTAGCGCTGGTATTGTTTTATTTTAAATTGACCTTCCCGAAAAAGTAGAATAATTTTTTTGTTACGGGCTGAAGTATTTCATGGCATCGCCTGTTGCGTCGCACTCTTGTGCGCTTTGTTCTTTATTCAACTTTTTATTTCGTTGGTGAAAAATACCAGCAAGCCAATATAAATTTCATTAGCCGTAATTGAACATTTTATGAAAAATGAAACAAATTCAGAAGAAATAAATAAAAAACGATTTTGGAAAAATGAAATTGTAATTTTTTTCTTAGTGCCAATTATTTTTTTATTCATTGTCAGATTTACAGGCTACCAAATTTTTTATAACAATAACGATAGCGGTAAATCGAAATCAAAATTTTTATTGCTACTATCTGCCGGATCATTATTTTATTTACTGATAATCTTTTATCTTTTTTTGAAAAAATAAAAATTCAAATAAAGAATTGAACGTTTAAGTGTGCGACGCAACGAAGATGCCATGAAATACTTTAGCTCGTCCCATAAAAAAATCCCGGATAAATAAATTATCCGGGATCCTATTTTTCTTGCGATAAAATTAATACTCGTCTTCGTTAAACATAAAATCTTCCTGACTCGGGTAATCGGGCCAGATGTCTTCGATGCTTTCGTACACTTCACCTTCGTCGTCTAATTCCTGTAAATTTTCCACTACTTCAATGGGTGCACCACTGCGTATAGAATAATCTATCAACTCGTCTTTGGTAGCCGGCCAGGGTGCTTCTTCTAAGTAGCTTGCTAACTCTAATGTCCAGAACATACCTTTAAATTTTTTGCAAATGTAACCGTATAAACGAAATAACCAAATTAGCTTTTACCTGCGGATGTAAATAAATCTTTAAAAATGTAAACCTGTTGTAAGTTTACAGCATCGAATAAAAAAAGAAAATTATGCTTCGGGCTGAGAATATTCATAAAAAATACGGTCAATTACAGGTTTTAAAGGGCGTTAATGTAACCATTGAACAAAAAGAAATCGTTTCTATCATTGGCTCGTCGGGTGCCGGCAAAAGCACGCTGCTGCACATTCTGGGTACTTTGGACACTCCCGATGAAGGAAAGATATTTTTGAACGATGAACCGCTGCACCTGCTGAAAGGGAAAAAATTAGCTGCTTTCAGAAATAAACATATTGGCTTTGTTTTTCAGTTTCACCATTTATTGCCCGAATTTTCTGCCACCGAAAATGTTTCTATTCCGGGATGGATCGCCGGCCGAAAGAAAAAAGAAGTAAATACCGAAGCCATCCGTTTATTGGAATTATTGGGATTGAAAGAAAAAATAAATAATAAACCGCAGGAATTAAGCGGTGGCGAACAACAACGTGTGGCTGTTGCCCGTGCATTGATCAACCGGCCGTCTATTGTTTTTGCTGATGAACCAACAGGAAATTTGGACAGCACCAATGCAAAAGAATTGCACGAATTATTTGTGCGCCTGAGAAATGAATTTGATCAAACATTTTTAATCGTAACACATAACGAAGAATTAGCCGCCATGAGCGACAGAACATTGCACATGAAAGATGGATTGATTTTACCCCCAGCCCCTGAAGGGGTGTGAGAATTCTCAATAAAAAGCAATTCGTGTAATTCGCAAAAATTCGTGTAATAAAAAATTATACTCTTGCTTTCCAGGCAATTTCTTTAATGTTTAATAAATGTGCCACATATCTTGCCAGCACAAATAAATAATCGCTTAACCGATTAAGATATTTTATTACGAGTAATTCTACAAACATTTCGTTTTCTAACATATTCACACAAATCCTTTCGGCACGGCGGCAAACGCATCGTGCAACGTGCGTGGTAGAAACAGCAACATGTCCGCCCGGTAAAATAAAATTTTTCATTTCGGGCAATACTTCATTCATCCTGTCGATCTCTCTTTCCAATAAATTAATATCGCTTTCTTTCAGATCGGGGATTTTCATTATGGGTTCTTTTTCCGGATCGCATGCCAATGAAGAACCGATGGTAAATAATCTATCCTGAATTTCTTTTAAAATTGATTTGGTGTGAACATCAGAAATATAGTCGCTCACCAATCCAACATTTGAATTCAGTTCATCAACTGTTCCATAACTTTCGATGCGGATATGGCTTTTAGGAACTTTTGTTCCGCCCAGCAATGATGTTTTGCCGAGGTCGCCTGTTTTGGTATATATTTTTAGTGCCATGATCTTTGGTGTTGAAAGTTCACAAACAAAATTAATACAGGAAAGTTCGTAAATAAAAATGGAGAGATTACTCTCTCCATCATTTTTCTTCCGGTATTTTAAATCAGTTATTGTAACAGTTGATCTTTGTAATGCAAATGTGCTTCGGGACCGGTTCTGTCGCTTTCAATCAAACCATCTCTTAATCTAACAACACGTTTAGCATAGCGTGCAATATCTTCTTCATGTGTAACCAAAACCACAGTGTTACCGGCTTCCTGAATTTTACTGAATATTTCCATTACTTCGGCTGATGTTTTGGTATCTAAATTTCCGGTAGGTTCATCAGCCAATAATAACGAAGGATTATTCACCAAAGCCCTTGCAATGGCCACACGCTGAATTTGTCCGCCGCTTAATTCGTTTGATTTATGATGGCTCCTGTCGGCCAAACCAACTTTTTCCAAAGCAGCCATAGCCCTTTCCATTCTTTCTTTTTTGGCAACACCTGCATAGATCAATGGCAACGCCACATTTTCGGCAGCACTTAATCTTGGCAACAAATTAAATTGCTGAAATACGAAACCAATTTCAGAATTTCTAACTTCGGCCAGATCATCATCTTTCATCTTGCTTACATCCTTGCTGTTCAAAACATATTTGCCGCCTGTCGGAGAATCGAGGCAACCCAATATATTCATCAAAGTACTTTTACCGCTTCCCGATGGTCCCATCAAAGCAACATATTCGTTCTTGAAAATATCAAGCGTAATTCCTTTTAATACAGGAATGGCCTGTGTTCCCATGAAATAACTTTTTTGCAGATCGGTTAATTGTATGATTGCTTCCATCGGATAACTGAATTAAGTCTTAATTAAAATAGTTAATTTATTTTTTAATAACCGTTGGTACTTTAAAAAATTCCTCATCCTTTAGCGGTGCATTTTTCAAAGCATCTTCGCGGCTCACACTTCCTTTAATTACATCATCACGCAAAACATTGGCAGTATCGCTCATGTGCAATATCGGTTCAACACCTGTTGTATCTATTTCTTTTAACTGCTCCACAAAAGCGATCATGTTTTGAAGATCTTTTTTAATAGGGCCCTTTTCATCTTCGCTAAAACGTAATCTTGCCAGATGGGCCAGATTATCAATTGTTGTATCGGTAACTTGCATAATGACAAATGTAGCCGAAATGACTGCATTTTTTTCAATGTTTTTGATGGATGTGAAGATTGCCAAAAAAAAATTATCTTTCCGCTGTCCTATTTTCAACGATCCTTTATTTATGAGTGACACCACCGAATATCGCTTCCCATCTGCTTTGAACGTGTTAATTGCGGAGGATAATGAAATGAATAAACTGCTTCTGACGAGCGTTTTACGTAATTGGGGGCTTGATTTTAAAATTGCCGACAACGGCGTTGAAGTGGTTGATCTGATGCAGAAACATGATTTTGATCTGATATTAATGGACATTCAGATGCCCGAAAAGAATGGTATCGAAGCAACGGTTGATATCCGTAATTTTTTGGATGAACGGAAAAAGAATATCCCGATCATTGCCTTAACAGCCAATGCTATAAAAGGTGAAGAGAAAATATATTTTGATGTTGGCATGAACGGTTTTCTTACCAAACCTTTTAAAGAAAAAGATCTATTCGAGAAAATAGTTGAGGTGGTAAAAACCCATGCTTTAAAATTTACAGATAAAAAATAATTACCTGATTATGCAGAACACAGCAAAATTGTATGACCTCTCTCTGATAGAAGAATTAATGCACGGTGATAAGGATTCGGTAAAAAAGATCGTTGAGATTTTTGTACAATCTATTCCTCCAACAGTTGCTGCCATGCAGGAAGCATGTGCTGCCAAAGATTGGACAACAGCCGGGAAGGAAGCCCACAGTTTAAAATCGAATATTGCTACACTGAAGATGGATGGCTTGATTGATGACATTAAAAAAATAGAAATCAGCGGTAAAACAGGAACTGATGTTGAAGAAATCCCGGTGTTGGTTGATAAAGCAAAAATGGTAATTGATGAAACAATCCTTCAGTTAAAACAGGATTTTAATTTGTGATTTCTGCCGAACAGAATTACCGAACGTACAATTGTGCGACGCAACCACAGTTCAGCAGTATTACAAAAGTTGGTAAATAAAAAACACCTGTTGCGTTTAACGTGCAAAACGCAACAGGTGTTTTTAAATTATGATTTTTATTTACTCAAATTCATACTTCTTTCTTTGTACAAAGTTCTGAAATATGGATCACGAAGGTCTTTTATAAAACGAATGGCTTCGCCGGTACTTTTCATTTCGGGGCCCAATTCTTTGCTAACGCCGGGAAATTTATCGAAACTGAAAACAGGTTCTTTAATGGCATAACCATCTAACTTTTTCTCTAAATTAAAGTCGGTAAGTTTTGCCGAACCAATCATTACTTTAGTTGCAATATTTAAGAAAGGAATGCCGTAAGCCTTAGCAATGAAAGGTGTTGTACGCGATGCTCTTGGATTTGCTTCGATCACAAAAACTTTGTCGCCTTTAATGGCAAACTGAATATTGATCAATCCCCTGATGTTTAAGGCTCTTGCAATTTTTTCGCTGTAATATTCCATTGTTTCAACGATCAGCGGCGTTAAATTGAATGCAGGAAGAACGGCATTGCTGTCGCCGCTGTGGATACCTGCCGGTTCAATATGTTCCATTACGCCCATCACATGAAAGTTTTCGCCGTCAAAGATGGCATCAACTTCTGCTTCCTGACAACGATCCAGGAAATGATCGATCAATATTTTATTTCCGGGAAGGTGTTTCAATAAACTGATGACTGCTTTTTCGAGCTCATCGTCATTAATTACAATCCGCATCCTTTGTCCGCCCAGCACATAACTCGGACGAACCAAAACAGGATAACCAACACTGTTGGCAACGGCAATGGCTTCATCGGCGTCGAGGGCCGTACCATATTCGGGATAAGGGATATCTAATTCTTTTAATAGATCGCTGAATCTTCCGCGATCTTCGGCAATGTCCATGTCATCGAAAGAAGTTCCGATGATCTTAATTCCTTTTTCGTGCAAACGTTTCGACAGTTTCAAAGCTGTTTGTCCGCCCAACTGCACAATCACACCTTCGGGTTTTTCCAATTCGATGATTTCCCAGAGATGTTCCCAATAAACAGGTTCGAAATAAAGTTTGTCGGCAATATCAAAATCTGTAGAAACTGTTTCGGGATTGCAATTTACCATGATGGCTTCATAACCGCTTTCTTTGATGGCAATGAGGCCGTGAACGCAACAATAATCGAATTCAATACCCTGACCAATACGATTAGGGCCACTGCCCAAAACAATGATTTTCTTTTTCTGTGAACGAACAGATTCGTTGGAATTTAATGCTATACTCATTTTTAAAGGATTGCGCAAAATTAAGGTTACAGCCGAATTTGGGAAGATTATTTTTAAACATTGCCTTTTTGCGTACGCAGCAGCTAATAATTACACATGAATGCCATTAAAAATCAGTTATCAATTTAACTTTTATTTCATATAAACTGTAACATTTTGGAATTAATTTCGTCTAACAATTTTAAAACGCTGTTTATGAAATCAAAATATTTATTGCAGCTATTGGCAATTGTTGTTTTTGCAGTGTCAGCAATGGCATTTCTTCATCAAAAGCAATCAAAAAAAGTAAAACGCCATATAAAAACCAGTTGCCAGCAAAATTGTAACGACAGCAAACATTCTACTGATAATCCTGATGATATTTTTTTCAATCCTTTTAGCCACATGATCGTTGCCGTTTATAAATAACTCTATCCGCCAACAGGCAGTATTTTTTTTCTTTGCATTGTAACTTATTTACCGCTGTTTCGTATAACTTACAATAAAGCGAACATTCTGAATTTTTAAGGCTGTTTATGACTGAGAAAGAGTATAATCAATGTGTTGATCAATATGCTGACAATGTATACCGATTCATTGTCAAGAATCTGCGTCATGAAGAAGATGCGAAGGATATTGTTCAAACCGCATTCGAAAAATTATGGCGCAACCGCGAAGATGTGGAGAATGGAAAATCGAAATCATTTTTATTTACTGTTGCCTATAATCAAATGATCGATCATATCAGAAAAGTGAAAAGGATCAGCTTGAAAGATGAATTTGCAGAAGGAAGTAAAATTGTACATCAAGCTAATTCGAACATAAAAAAGATTTTGATGGAAGCTTTGGATAAACTAAATGAAACACAAAGAAGTTTGGTAATGCTGAAAGATTATGAAGGTTATAATTATGGCGAGATAGGTGAGATCATGGGATTGAATGAAAGCCAGGTGAAAGTATATCTGCACCGTGCAAGATTAACATTGAGAAATTATTTGGTGAGTCCCGAAAACGTTTTATAAAATGAACATCAACAGAAATAATTACGAAGAATTCTTTTTGCTTTATGCAGACGGGGAACTGTCTGCCCAAGAACAGCAGGCTGTTGAACAGTTCGTAAAAGATAATCCCGATGTTGCCAACGAATTGGAAATGTTGCTGCAAACAAAACTAGATGATGACAAAATTAATTTTACCGATAAGGATTTATTGTATAAAACAAATGACCCAGTAATTAATTTAAATAATTACGAAGAACAGTTTTTATTGTATGTTGATGATGAATTAAATGATGATGAAAAAAACAATGTAGAAACTTTTGTGTTGCAGCATCCTCAGGTGCAGGAAAATTTTATTTTACTGAAGCAAACAAAATTAGAACATGAAGCAATTATTTTCCCGGACAAAAGATCTTTGTACAGAAAAGAAGAAAAGCCGGTCGTTTATTTCAGTTTCTCAAGAATGGCTCTGGCTGCGGCTTTCATTGGTTTATTATTTTTGGTATGGACTGTAATTCCAGATAAGAACAAAACTTCAAATCAAATTGCAGTAGCAAAAAATAAAGTTAGTGCGCCTGTTGAATATAAAATTTCAAATAATAAGATTGCAGCAGTAGAAAATAAATTCCCGGTTACTGCAAAGAAGAAAATCGAAACAAAGCAAAAAAATAATTTTAAACAAACAATTCTTCTACCGGTTGATGAAACAAATAATTTAATTGCGCAGAATAATATTGAAGAAAAAAAATCTTGGCCAAGCATAGCAGTTCAGGAAAAGATTGTGGACGAAAAAAGATCAATTGCCACTCCGGTTAATAATACTGATAAACTATTAGCAGTAAACAAGTCAACTGGTTCGCCAGATACTGAAAAAAACATTTCCCATCAAACAGTTTATAAAGAATTAAATACCGATGAGGATGAAAGAAACAACAATATTTATGTTGGAAATGTGGAAATAAATAAAGATAAACTCCGCGGATTTTTTAAAAGAGCAAAAGCTGCTTTTTCGAAATCAAAAAATGATGATAACGACAATGTAGCCATTGCAAATTTTTCGGTTAACCCAAAAGCATTGAAATAAATCCCCCTTAAAATAAAATATATGAAACATTTGAAAGTATTGATAATTGCCTTTTTTATAACCACTACTGCCTTTTCACAGAAAGACAGTAGTTCTTCTAAAAGTGCCGATACCATTAAGGTTGGCAATTTTGTGATCATCAAAAAAAATAAAGATGGTGGAACAAATTCTGATGATGATAAAAAAGGTATAAAACTAAATATCACGTTTGGTGATAAATCGGCAGACAAAAAATTTCATAAGAGGAGAATGGACAACTTAAGTACCAATTGGTGGATATTCGATTTGGGCTTTGCCAATGTTCGTGATAATACAAATTATACTTCGGCACAATCGATGGGGTATTTCAACACTGTACATGGATCAGCTGTTAATCAAAACAGTTTTGCATTAAACACAGGTAAATCATCGAATGTCAATGTGTGGATATTCATGCAAAAATTGAATATCTCTCAGCATGTTTTAAACTTGAAATATGGTTTGGGTTTGGAGATGTATAATTTTCGTTACGATCATAGTTTAAGCTACAGAAACAGTCCTACCCCTTATGTTTTTAACGACACAATTAATTTTTCTAAGGATAAATTATATGCAGGTTATTTAACTGTGCCTTTGATGTTAAACATAAACACAACACCACACAGACATAATGGATTCAGCATTAGTGCCGGTGTTAGTGCAGGTTATTTGGTGGGCAGTCATAACAAACAGATCAGTGCAGAAAGAGGTAAACAAAAATATCATGGCGATCTTGATTTGCAACCCTGGCGTTTAGCGACAATTGCTGAACTTGGATTAGGACCTGTAAGATTATACGGCAGTTACAGTTTAAATGCATTGCATAAAGAAAGTACAGGTGTCGATCAGTTTCCGTATGCGGTTGGTGTAAGATTCAGTAACTGGTAAACAAAAAATATTTTAAGCGATTTATTTTTTCTTATGTTGCTTAATAACGCTTCTTTTCTAAGAGGCGTTTTTGTTGAACAGAAATCCAGGCGTACAAGTGTGCGACGCAACAACAGCTAAATTTTTATTCTATTGCCCATAACAAAAAAAGACCCCGAAAAAAATCGGAGTCTTTAAATATTAATTCTCAACTATTCAATTTAAAATTACCAACCCAATATCCAAGCAAACATCAATGGTGCCACGATTGTTGCATCGCTTTCCACAATAAATTTTGGTGTATGAATATCTAATTTACCCCATGTAATTTTTTCGTTGGGAACTGCACCGCTATATGAGCCGTAAGATGTAGTGCTGTCGCTGATCTGGCAGAAATAACTCCAGAACGGAACATCATGCCATTCAAGATCCTGGTACATCATCGGCACCACGCAAATTGGGAAATCGCCGGCAATGCCGCCGCCGATCTGGAAGAAACCTACTCCCTTTCCACCACTGTTTGCACGATACCATTCGGTCAAATAAACCATGTATTCGATTCCGCTTTTTACGGTGCTTGCTTTCAGTTCGCCTTTAATAACATAGCTCGCAAAAATATTTCCGGTGGTACTGTCTTCCCATCCTGGAACGATGATCGGAATATTTTTTTCGGCAGCAGCCAATATCCAACTATCTTTTGGATCGATCTCGTAATACTGTTCCAATTCTTTGCTTAAAACAGTTTTATATAAAAATTCGTGCGGAAAAAATCTTTCACCTTTTGCTTCGGCCTCTTTCCATTGTTTAACCAAATGTTTTTGTAAACGACGAAATGCTTCTTCTTCAGGAATACAAGTATCGGTAACACGATTATAATGATGTTCTAAAAGATCCCATTCATCCTGCGGCGTAAGATCACGATAATGTGGCACTCTTTTATAATGTGAATGTGCAACAAGGTTCATCACATCTTCTTCCAGATTTGCACCGGTGCAACTGATGATATCTACTTTTCCCTGGCGAATCATTTCGGCAAATGAAATTCCTAATTCGGCGGTACTCATCGCACCGGCTAATGTTACCATCATTTTTCCACCGTCCAATAAATGTTTTTCGTAACCTTTTGCAGCGTCCATTAATGCTGCAGCATTGAAGTGGCGGTAATGGTGTTCGATAAATTGAGAAACGTGTCCTTTACTCATAACTTGTTTTTAGTCGCGCAAAAGTAAATTTTTTGCAGCGTTTTAAGAGAAATAAACCAATAAGCTTTTATCCATCTAAAAATTATACTTTTAATTTGCATTCCCAAGCATGAAGAAACTCATCAGCATATTGATCCCCGTTTATAACGAGGAAGGTAATATTCCTTCTATCACAAAAGCCGTTCA
>JAGWPQ010000134.1 GCA_028877045.1 Bacteroidota bacterium
AAAAATTACAAACAAACAATCTGCTCACGACCCGGACCATTCGAAACAAATTTTACCGGAGCACCAATATACGCGTTAATGAAATCAATATAAGTTGACATTTGCGCAGGCAGATTTGCTGCATCTTTAATTTTTGTTGTATCGATATTCCAACCTTTGAAAGTTTTATGTATTGGTTCTATTTTCGATCTGTTCATCTGGAAAGGAACTTCTTCTTTTTCTTTTCCATCAATTTTATATGAAGTACAAACATTTAAATCCTCAAAAGCATCCAAAACATCAGCTTTGGTCATCACAACTTTTGTTACACCATTGATCATGCAGGCATAACGCAATGCAACTAAATCGATCCAGCCGCAACGGCGTGGGCGACCTGTGGTTGCGCCAAATTCGTTTCCAACTTTTCTTAATTGTTCGCCGGTTGCATCTTCCAATTCGGTAGGGAATGGCCCGCCACCAACTCTGGTGCAATAAGCTTTTGTTACACCCAACACTTCATTGATCTGTTTTGGCGAAACACCTAAACCTGTGCAAACACCTGCTGATATTGTATTTGAAGAAGTAACAAAAGGGAAAGTCCCGAAATCAATATCCAACATACTTCCCTGCGCACCTTCGGCTAAAACTTTTTTCCCTTCTGAGATTTTATTGTTGATGAAGTATTCACCATTCACAATATTTAATGTGCGGAGAAACTCCAATGCTTCAAAAAATTCTTCTTCCCAAGCAGTAATATCTTCATTGAAATTAAAATTGTCTAATAATTTTTGATGTTTTAAACGAAGCTTGATGTATTGCGAAATAAAACTTTTATCCAACAGATCGCCCACACGAATGGCGTTGCGGCCGGTTTTATCCATGTAAGCCGGACCAATTCCTTTTAAAGTAGAGCCGATCTTACTTTCACCCTTTTGCATTTCGCTTGCTTTATCTAAAGCACGGTGTGTAGGAACAATAATATTTGTGCGCTCGGAGATGAATAAATTTTTCTTTACATCAATGCCCATTGCAGCAACTTTATCGCATTCTTTTTTTAATGTTACCGGATCAAGTACAACACCATTACCAATAATATTAACTGTGTTTTGATGAAAGATGCCCGAAGGTATTTGATGCAATACCATTTTTTCTCCATTAACATACAAGGTATGCCCTGCATTTGGTCCGCCCTGAAAACGCGCAACCACATCGTATTTGGGAGCAAAGTAATCTACGATTTTTCCTTTGCCTTCATCTCCCCATTGTAAACCTAATATTACGTCAACCATAAATGATAATTAATGCAGCAAATGTAAGTGATGGATTGTTTGAAAATGACGATTATAAAAATTAGTGTGGAAATATTTTAATTGGTATCGTCCATATCAAACCTGTCAACTGTTTGAATGCCTTGTAAACCCTTTAATCTGTCAACTAATTCTTCTAATTCTTCTTTGTCATGCACAAAAATTTTAATAATTCCCTGAAATAAGCCTTCACCCGATTCGATGGTTAAACCTGCAATATTAATTTTCAGGTCACCGCTGATAACATTGGTTATTTTATTGATCACACCAACATCATCCAAACCAATGATCTTTAATCCGGTCAAGAAAGCGATCTCATTATTTTTTGCCCATTTGGTTTTTACAACACGGTGACTGTAATTGGCCAGTAACTGCGGTGCATTGGGACAATTGGTTCTGTGAATGATCAATCCTTTACCGGTACTTACAAAACCAAACACATCATCACCCGGAATCGGGTTGCAGCATTTAGCCAAAGTGTATTGAATCTTATCGCTGCTTTCGCCAAAGATGATCAATTCACTTTCTTTTTTGGTGTATTGTTTTTGATACGGATGTTCTGGAATCAATTCGGTTATGGCAGGCTTTGGTTTTGGTGCTTCTAACCGATCGCCCAAAACATGAAAATCTTTTAATTCTTTCAGATCGATGCCTTTCGTTGCAATTTTATACAGCAGATCTAATTGCGATGGCAGTTTATAAAAATGAACCAGCTCTTCAATATTACCGGAAGTGAATGCGGCGCCCATTCCTTCCAATTTTCGTTGCAAAATATATTTTGCATCATCGGCAACTTTGCGTTTTTCTTCACGCAGCGCATCTTTTATTTTACTTTTTGCTTTGGCAGTCACAACAATACTTAACCAGTCTTCCGATGGTTTTTGTTTGTTGCTCGTTATAATTTCTATCTGATCGCCGCTTCTTAATTTATGGCTGATAGGAACTAATTTATGATGCACTTTTGCGCCAATACATTTTGTGCCGATGGCCGAGTGGATTGAAAATGCAAAATCCAATGCGGTACTTCCCGTTGGCAACATTTTTACTTCGCCCTTTGGTGTGTACACATAAATTTCTTCGGCAAGAAACGATGTTTTAAAATCCTGTAAAAAATCTACCGTATCAGAATCCTGTGTGGCAAGCACTTCGCGAATTTGCCCAAACCATTTATCAAATCGGTCTTCGGTATTTGTTTCTTCTTTGTATTTATAATGTGCAGCCAAACCTTTCTCGGCAATTTCATTCATACGTTTGGTACGTATCTGCACTTCCACCCATTTTCCCTGCGGGCCCATAACCGTTGTGTGCAAAGCTTCGTAGCCATTACTCTTTGGGTTGCTTAACCAATCACGTAAACGTTCGGGCGATGGTGTGTACTCATCTGTTATCATCGAATACACTTTCCAGCAATCTTCTTTTTCTCTTTCGGGAGGAGAATTTAAAATAACACGAATCGCAAACAAATCATATACTTCTTCGAACGAAACGGCTTTCTTTTTTATTTTATTCCAGATGCTGTGAATACTTTTTGGACGACCATACATTTCGAAATCAAAATCTGCAGCAACTAATTTTTCTTTTATCGGTTTGATGAATTCGTTAATATATCTTGTTCTTTCTCTTTTTGTTTCCGACAATTTTTTTGCAATTTCTTTGTATGCTTCGGGTTCCATGTACTTCATTGCCAGATCTTCCAATTCTGTTTTAATGGAATACAGTCCCATGCGATGTGCCAATGGTGCATACACCCAAACCGTTTCGGATGCGATCTTTAATTGCTTTTCACGTTTCATGCTGTCGAGTGTACGCATGTTGTGCAAACGATCGGCGAGCTTGATTAATATCACTCTCGGATCATCGGTAAGCGTTAATAATATCTTCTTGAAATTTTCGGCCTGCTGCGAAATATTGGTATCAATAACTGTTGAAATTTTTGTAAGCCCGTCAACGATCTTTGCGATCTCAGTTCCAAATTCTCTTTCAACATCATCCAACGTAATATCAGTGTCCTCAACAGTATCGTGCAACAATGCGCAAATGGTACTTCGCACACCCAAACCAATTTCTTCCACACAGATCATGGCAACAGCTACAGGATGTAAAATATAAGGTTCGCCGCTTTTACGGCGTGTGGTTTTATGCGCTTCGGCAGCCATTTCAAAAGCATGACGCACCAATTCCTTATCGCCCCGTTTTAATTTGGGGCGAAGGCTTCTTAACAATGCACGGTATTGCCTGATAATTTCTTTCTTCTCCTGTTCTTCGTTCAAATTATACGGTGGCAACTGCGCATCTGAAACAGTTTCTTGCTCAGGTAACATAGTGTACGAATATAAGAAATGATTGGTTTTGTGGAAGGAATGACAAAATAAGCTTACAGCTTTAGTAATTTTTTGTTACCAACTGTTGTATTTTATGGCATCGCCTGTTGCGTCGCACTCTTGTACGTTCTGTATTTCATGGCAGCGATAAAAATCGAGCAATTTTTTTATTTTTTTGGATCAAAGTCCATACTTGTTAAAGATTTCTTTTCTTGTCGGGCAAGTACACATGAACGAATTTCCAAAAGACTTTTTGTAACTGCAATAAGTATTGTCAAGACATTTAATAAAATGGACTGCGTTACTTACACAATTTTCAACTTTGCAATAAACATGCGTATGGTTATTTAAACAATCAAAGTTCTTTTCACAATGCAATGTCTCTGCAATTATTTTCTTGTTTATTTCCATTTGAAATAAATATAAGATTTTAGATTCCAAGGACAATATTCTACTTGCCTTACTTAAACTTGTAGCTAACTCAAAAATATACGCAATTCAGTTGTGGCAATCCATATAAAGTTAGTATGCTTTGTGCAATAAATAAAAATTATACTTACACGTTATTTTACTACAATTGGTTCGTTTTATACCAAATTTGGTCAGGCAAGACAGGGGGGATAATAGTTGCGGTAATACTGGCGCATGTCAAACTTCGGAGTTTTTTTGCTGCCATGAAAAAGGAACTTTGAACCGAGCGTGGCAACAGACGATGCCATGAAATACAAAAGCCCGCTACAAAAAATATTTAAACCACTTATTTAGATATTGCTGCACCCTATCCGTTAATAATTTTCCTTCAACGGTAAATCGCGGCATAACAATCTTGTTACTTTTGTCTGGACATGAGCAACGGAACCAAGAAAAAAATTTTCAATACATCGATCTTAGCAAGGGTTTTTCATTTTGTAAAACCATACAATAAATATTTTTATTGCAGTTTGTTGCTGGGTATTTTAATGGCTGCATTCGCACCCGTTCGTCCTTATCTGATCCAGTTAACGGTTGATAAAGCGTCGGGAAGAGATATTCCTGTTCCTGCCTGGTTAAAAACGGTTTTATTTAATACCGATATAAACAATGTAACGCAGTTCATCATTGCCATCACAGCTTTTCAGATCGTTTTTTTAATTGTTGAAACGATCATCCGGTTTGTATTTACTTTCATCACAGCATGGCTGGGGCAACATGTGGTAAGAGATCTGCGTGTGACTGTTTATCAAAAAATACTGAATCTCAATCTTACTCAATTCGATAAAACACCTATTGGCACATTAACCACAAGAACGATAAATGATATTGAAAGCATCAACGATATTTTCAGTGATGGATTGATACCCATTCTTGCCGATCTGCTGACCATTATTTTTTTATTGGCTACGATGTTTAGTTTGGATTGGCGTTTGTCGTTAATGGCATTGATACCTTTTCCTGCACTCATCATCGCGACTTATTATTTTAAAGAAAGTGTAAATAAAAGTTTTATCAAAGTGCGTAATGCGGTGGCAAGTTTAAACGCATTTGTGCAGGAACATATTACCGGAATGCAGATAGTACAGGCATTTGCGGCCGAAGACAGGGAATTCGATAAGTTTAAAAAAATAAACCGCGAACACCGTAATGCAAACATCAAAGCCATTTTTGCGTACAGTGTTTTCTTCCCGATCGTTGAAATTGTTTTGGCAATAAGTACCGCATTGATTGTATGGTATGTTGCTAATCTGGCCATCACCGATCCAAGCGATAAAATAAATTTTTCGGGAAAGATCGTTGCGTTCATCATGTACATGAATTTAATTTTTCGTCCGCTGAGAGTTATCGCCGATAAATTTAATGTGCTGCAAATGGGAATGATCGCTGCCGAAAGAGTTTTTAAAGTCTTGGATAATCCTGATGTAACAATTGAGACAGAAGTTGAAAGTCAGGA
>JAGWPQ010000135.1 GCA_028877045.1 Bacteroidota bacterium
ATGTTGCAGATCATGTGCTAACATACGACAGAAATATTGTTGCACCGCAGGATGACAGCGTCGTTCAATTTACGGAACGCGGACAAAAAATAATTTTGCGCAGAAGTCGCGGACTGGCGCCAAATTATTTTCCCAATCCGTTTCATGTAAACGATTGCGTCCTGGCAATGGGCGCTGAATTAAAAAGCGCCTTTGCATTACTCGATCAAAAAAATTTATACATCAGTCAATATCTCGGCGATCAGGGAATGGTAGAATCACAAACCTGTTTTAAAGAAACATTGCAGCATGTTTCATCATTAATAAAAGCTGAACCAAAACACATCATCATCGATAAACATCCCGGATATTTCGTTTCGGAATTTGGAAAAGAAATGGCTGCCGAAAAAAATATTTCCTTCAGTTCTGTTCAGCATCATAAATCACATTTTGCTGCTGTGCTGGCCGAAAATAATTTACTGAATCTTAAAGAACCCGTACTGGGATTTATTTTCGACGGAACGGGTTATGGTGACGATGGAAAAATCTGGGGCGGCGAAGTTTTTATTTACCAGCACAAAGAAATGGAACGTGTGGCGCATCTAAATTATTTTCCGCAATTGCTTGGCGATAAAATGAGTAAGGAACCAAGGTTATCTGCATTAAGTTTATTGAAAAATTTTCCCAACAAACATTTCATCATTCAAAAATATTTTTCAAATACCGAGTGGCAATATTATCATAAACTATTAGAAGAACCCGATTCATTATTAACGAGCAGCATGGGACGTTTACTGGATGGCATTGCAGCACTGTTGGGCATTTGCTTGTACAATACTTACGAAGGCGAAGCAGCCATGCAGTTAGAAGCGTTGGCAAGAACCTGTTCATATAAATCCTACGATTATTATTCTATTCCAATCATTGGTGATCGGTTGGACTGGAATATTTTTTTGATTGAATTACTGGAAGACTGGCAGAACAAAGAAGACAATGCATTGATTGCATGGAAAGTATTCTTCTCGTTGGCTAAAATGGTTGCGCAGTTGAGTAATCATTTTTATATTGATAAGATCGCGTTCAGCGGCGGCGTATTTCAAAATGCGCTGCTGAATGATCTGTTGATAGAACGTTTATCATACAAAAGAAAATTATTTTTTCACCAGCAACTAAGTCCCAACGACGAGTGCATTGGCTTTGGACAGTTGGCTTATTTCAGTATTTTAAATCAATCAACAAAAAAGATAATCGCAACAAAAGATAAAACTTCATTACAACAATTTCAATTAAAATAAACAATATGTGCTTAGCCATTCCGGGTAAAATTATTTCCATCATCGACAGGCCTGATGAAACATTCCGTTTGGGAAAAGTTTCGTTTGGCGGCATTATCAAAGAAGTGAATTTGTGCATGGTGCCCGAAGCAAAAATCGATGATTATGTTTTGGTGCATGTTGGCGTGGCCATAAGTATTGTTGATGAAGAAGAAGCAAAAATAACTTTCGAGTATTTGAAACAGATGAACGAAATAGAAGAAATAAAAAATGATTGAGCAAACTATTGTACTGCTATGATGCTGCGGTTGCGTCATTTTTTATTCTGTCGCCGGAAACATAAAAAATATTAATGAAATATTTATCGGAATATAGGGATCAAAAATTAGCCGAAGAATTTATACAACAAATTTATCGCATCACCACAAAGCCATGGACATTGATGGAAATTTGCGGCGGGCAAACACATAGTTTGGTGAAGAATGGCATATTAGAAATGTTGCCCGAAAAAATTTCGATGGTGCACGGACCCGGTTGCCCTGTCTGCGTTACAAGCCTCAGCATCATTGACGAAGCCATTTATTTGGCACAGCAACCCAATGTTATTTTTTGTTCGTTCGGCGATATGTTGCGAGTGCCGGGCAGCACAAAAAATTTATTGGAAGTAAAAGCCGAAGGTGCCGATGTGCGCATTTTATATTCGCCGTTGGAAGCTGTTGCAATCGCAAAAGAAAATCCGGAAAAAGAAATTATTTTTTTTGCCGTTGGCTTCGAAACAACTGCACCGGCAAATGCATTGAGTGTTATTCATGCCGATAAATTAAAAATAAATAATTACAGCATTCTGGCATCGCATGTTTTGGTGCCGCCAGCCATGGAAGCAATATTGAGTGATGATGAAAATAAGATCGATGCGTTTCTTGCAGCAGGTCATGTTTGCACCATCATGGGAATGGAAGAATATTTCCCCGTTGCCGAAAAATATAAAACACCAATTGTTGTTACCGGTTTTGAACCTGTTGATCTGTTGCAGGGAATTTTAATGGCGGTGCAGCAATTAGAAAAAGGCGAATACAAAGTAGAAAATCAATATGCACGTTATGTGCAACGCGAAGGAAATAAAATTGCAAAAGAAACGATCGATAAAGTATTTGATGTGAGCGACAGGATCTGGCGTGGCATAGGTTCTATTCCGCAAAGCGGTTACGAAGTGAATGAAAAGTATAAACGTTTTAATGCAAGATTAAAATTCAAATTAAATATTTCTGTTGCAGAAGAAAACAAAGAATGCATCAGCGGCGATATCATGAAAGGTTTAAAGAAACCAAAACAATGCAAAAATTTTGGGACGAAATGTAAACCCGAACATCCATTGGGTGCACCTATGGTAAGCAGCGAAGGCTCCTGTGCAGCTTATTATCATTATTCGAATACAGAAAATATTTCAGCCTGATTTTTATGAGTGATAAAATAAAATTTAATATTAATTGTCCCATGCCAAAATTCGATTTTGATACCATCACATTGGGTCATGGCAGCGGTGGATTATTAACGCATCGTTTATTGCAAAGCGGTGTATTCGATATTTTTAAAAACGATCTGTTAGATCAGCAACACGATGGTGCCAGTTTTGAATTGAATGGAAACATTGCATTCAGCACCGATAGTTATGTGGTATCTCCTATTTTTTTCCCCGGCGGAAACATTGGCGATCTGGCAATCAACGGAACAGTGAACGATCTGGCGATGTGCGGTGCTACAGCAAAATATATATCGCTCAGTTTTATTATTGAAGAAGGATTAATGATGGATGAATTCTGGAAGATCCTTGTCAGCATTAAAAATGCTGCCGATAGATCAAATATTGAAATCGTAACAGGCGATACAAAAGTTGTTGAAAAAGGAAAGGGCGATAAAATTTTTATAAATACCACAGGCATCGGCATCATTCATCCAAAAGCAAATATCCATCATAAAAATATTGAAGCCGGTGATGCAATTATTATCAGCGGCAACATTGCATCGCATGGCATTGCCATCATGAGTTTGCGCAAAGGTTTGGAGTTTGAAACAACTATTGAAAGCGATACCATTAATTTAAATCACACCATTATTTCTTTGATAGAAAAATTTGGAAACGATATAAAATTTCTCCGCGATCCAACACGCGGTGGTATGGCATCGGTGTTAAATGAAATTGCAGAATTAACGAAACTTGGTTTTTATCTCGATCAAAAATTAATTCCTGTTGATGAACAGGTAGATGCTGCCTGCGAAATGCTGGGACTCGATCCTTTGTATGTTGCAAACGAAGGCGTGTTCATTGCAATTGTAAAAAAAGAAATTGCCAATGATTTTTTAGAAACATTACAAAAACACAATGCCGGAAACAATGCCGCCATCATTGGCGAAGTAACAAAAGACAATGCAGGCAAGGTTATTATGAAAAGTCGCATTGGCGGTAAGCGGATCGTAAATTTTTTAACCGGCGAACAATTGCCGAGGATCTGTTAGAAATAATTTATAAATATTTTTTTAGCCGGCAACAGAATTATAATCGGGCGGTCGTTGCCACGCTCGGTTAAAGGTTCCACTTTCATGGCAGCAATGCGTGGCAGCCTGTACTGAGCTTGGCGAAGTATCGCACTCTTCAACGTTCGGTAATTCTGATCGGCAATTAACAACTATTGAATTATTATTTCCGTTAATTTGCTTTCTCAATTTTAATTATGACTGAGTATAAAAAGAAAGTAGAAATAAGATGGAGTGATCTTGATCCTAATTTTCATTTACGTCACAGTGTGTATTACGATTGGGGTGCATTTGTGCGAATGAGTTTTTTAACCGAACATCATCTTACAGCAGCAGTGATGGTAGAAAATAATATCGGCCCGATACTTTTAAGAGAAGAAGCTGTGTTTCGAAAAGAGATCCATTTTGGAGATTCCATTGAAATAAATGTGAAGATCTTAAAACTCGCAACTGATATCAGAAGATGGACGATGGTTCATGAAATCTGGAAGAACGGAAATACGCTTGCAGCCATCATTACCATTGACGGCGCCTGGATCGATACAAAAAAAAGAAAATTAGCAGCACCACCCGAACATTTTAAACAGTGTTTTAATTCCATCCCCAAAGCCGAAAATTTTGAATGGATAATCAAATAACCATCTTACAAATCAATGCCGCCCATGCAGCCGAATTATCTGTATTGGCAAAAAATATTTATCAGCAACACTATTTGCATCTTTGGGAAGATGGCGGTGCCAATTGGTATATGAACGAATATGCTTATCCTGAAAATATTTTGCAAAAAGAATTGGAAGACAAGAATAATCTTTATTGCATTGCTTACCATAAAAGCAAAGCCATTGGATATTTGAAAATAAAAATAAACGAAACATTAAAAGGGTATGAAGAATTAAACGCTCTGGAAGTTGAACGGATCTATATTGATGGATCGGTTACAGGAAAAGGGATCGGTAAACAACTGATGCAATTCGTTTTCGATATTGCAAAACAACAAAAAAAAGATATTGTGTTTTTAAAAGCAATGGATACAAGCTTTGATGCGATTGCCTTTTACAGGAAATTGGGTTTTGAGTTATGCGGCACTTTTCAATTACCGATGCCTACATTTAAATTGATGAAAGCAGCATTCAGAGGCATGGTTATTTTGAAAAAGAATGTCGATTGAAATACTAACAGTACAAGAGTGCGACGCAACAGGCGATGACATGAAAAACAAATGTTGGTAACAAAAAAATTAAACTTCATTTAAAAAACACAGTTTTTATACATTGCAGTATGAAGAAAATTGAGTTTGTAATAATTACTTATAACCGTCCGGACGATACCCTGGAATTATTACAGAATATTGTTCAATTGAATGATGCAGGCAGTTTGATAAACAGTGTGATCGTTGTGAACAATGCGTCGACAGAGGATTATAGTTTGATTAAAAATTTTATTTCGGAAACCGCATCGGTTAATTTTAAATACATTGATTCGGAAAAAAATCTGGGCGTTGCCGGTGGAAGAAATTTGGCTTTGCAATATGCCACTGCCGAAATTTTAATTTTCTTAGATGATGATTGTGTGTTGCAAAATAAAGATGCGTTGCTGCAATTGCTTCGCAGCTTTGATGAACAAAGTTTTGACAACCGCGAAACTGCAATAGTATCTTTTAAAGTTTTATATTATTCAACACTGCAAATGCAGATCAACGGATTACCGCATAAAAAAATTGAAAAGTATAAAGACAAAGAAAAATTCTTTACCTATTATTTTGCGGGTGGTGCCCATGCTATAAAAAGAAAAGTTTTAACTGAAGTTGGAAATTTGCCCGAAGAATTTTTTTACGGGATGGAAGAATATGATTTGAGTTACCGGATCATTGATAAAGGTTACTGCATAAAATACGACAGTAACATTGTGATGCTGCATAAAGAATCGCCGTTGGG
>JAGWPQ010000136.1 GCA_028877045.1 Bacteroidota bacterium
CTTATTTAAAAGCAAAATAATTTTGTATCCTTTGTTTTGTACAAGTTTATATTTAAAATTAATTGTATGAAAAAACATATCATATTCGCTCTACTCTTTTTTAGTTTGTTGCCTGCGTCTTCTTTGTTGGCACAAAAGGGTATTGTTAAACTTAATGCAGGTTATGATGTAGGATTACCGTTAGGTAACTTTAAATCGAACTATGTTTCCAATATATCGCCACGCGGATTGATGGGTGATCTTTCATTAGGCATCAACAATAAATGGTCGGTAGGACTTGGTTTTGGGTTTCAGGATTTTTATCAAAAATATCCAAGAACAGTATATGATTTAGCTCCCAATCAACAAATATCCGCCGTACTTTTAAATTCTATTCAGGCAGTACCTGTTTTGGCAAAAGCTACATTTACCCCTTTTCAGGGAACCACAAAATTAATACAACCTTATGTTGCCGCAGGTGCAGGCATAAGCTTTGTAACCTATAATCAATATGTAGGCGAGTTTTCATCCTATAATTCTTCCGGAGGAAAATTAACCGCTATGGCTGATGCGGGAATTCAATTGCCTTTTAATCGGCGTAATAATTCAAATACTGCGGCTCAGGTTGGCGTATCTTATAATTACACAAAGTTTGGTATGAGCGATGCCATGAATATTAATATGATAGGTATTCATGCCGGAATCATTTTTCAGTTGCATTGATCTTTTAAACTACATTTTATGCAACAAAACAAAGCCGTTTCCTTTTCGAGATGGCTTCAGTTTTTTAAATCAAGCAACTGTTAAGGATGGTTATCTTTGAGACCTCTTCTCGGCTTTACCGTTGTATCTCTACTCAAACTTATTTCTGAATTATATTTTTATTTCAACAGGGGTTCTTCCTATTTATTTATTGAGAATCACCCTATCCTGAATTTTATTTTTCATGAATGTTACAAATTAAAATGCATGTACAAAAGCATACATTCGCAAACAATAACCATTATGATACTTTATGGCTTCTGTTCTCGATAACCCAATATGGAATGCACTTTGCAGCGTTGATAGCGACAAAAATATCGGCACCAATGATCTCTCATTTTTGGATGCCGACGTGGCCCCGTTTATTGGCATGCAACACTGGGACGAGGAGAGTCAAAAAAAAATACTTGACAATGCACCATCAAAGCGTTCCTGGTTTTTATTGATTGCAGATGAAGTAAATTTTATTGATGAATTGGAAATTACTTTCACCATTCCGCTTTATCAATTTGTATGTAATAAACTTAACAATGTTACTGACTATAAAAATGATATTACAATTACCAGTTTAAATTCTTCTCATGTAGATGACATGCTGGCGCTTACTGCACTTACTAAACCCGGCCCATTTATGAAACGCACCATTGAGTTTGGTAACTATCATGGCATTTTTGAAGGCGATAAATTAGTTGCTATGGGTGGCGAAAGATTACATCTTGATAGATTCACCGAGATCAGTGCTATTTGCACACATCCGGATTTCCGTGGACATGGTTATGGCGCTGCGATCACACATCACCTTGCACAATCGGTCATTCAAAAAGGTCAAATACCTTTTCTTCATGCAAGGGTAGATAATATTAAAGCAATAGATATTTATGAAAGACTGGGTTTCGAGATCCGTTCTACCATTCAATTCTACATCATCAGAAGAAAATAATTATTTATCTTCTCATTGTATACAAAGTTGGCACATCAAGTTTTATCAAAAAATTGAATTACAAGTTTGACGTCAATCACAACCGTCAATCAAATATTAATACTCAGCGCTTCTTATTTTCTTACTTTTAAGCAAAGAGATTTTTATGCAAACGATAAAAGTTGATGAGAGTCGCAGGGGCTTTCTAAAAAAATCTTCAGCTATTGCCGCTCTCTGTTTAACACCGCCCATTTTTTTAAAAGCCATTTCATTCAGCAAAATAATTCCACTGCCCATTGCAAAAGAAAAATTGCAATTGGAGATCAATGGCAAACCGTATGATCTGGAAGTTGATGCACGTACAAGTTTGCTGGACATGCTGCGGGAACAACTCGGATTAACGGGCACCAAAAAAGGTTGCGACATGGGACAATGCGGCGCCTGCATTGTTCATGTAAACGGAAAAGTTGTGAACTCCTGTTTGTCATTGGCCATCGATAATAATGGAAATAAAATAACAACTATCGAAGGATTGGCAAACGGAGATCAATTGCATCCCATACAGGAAGCATTTATTAAACACGATGCCATGCAGTGCGGTTATTGCACGCCGGGGCAGATCATGTCGGCAGTTGCTTGTATCAGAGAAGGGCAAGCCAATACAAGAGAAAACATAAAAGATTTTATGGAAGGAAATATTTGTCGATGTGGTTCGTATCAAAATATTATTGATGCCATTATTGAAGTAAAAAAATCAGGGAAAATTGTATAACCATTTAATTTTTATTGTATGTCTGATTTAAATAAATTTTTTAAGATGGATGCTGATGATGATCGTGCAGATGGTTTTGAAAAAGTTACAGGAAGAGCAAAATATACAGCCGAACATCAGATCCCCAATCTTGCGTATGGTTTATTTGTTTGCAGCACCATCGCAAAAGGAAGCATTAAAAATTTAGATGATTCACTTGCATTGAAAGCAAACGGTGTATTGGATGTAATATCTTTTAAAAATTGTCCAAACATTCCGGGTTATAATTCAATAACTGCTGATGGCAAAAAAAATAATTTCGAATGGAGAGGATTAAAAGTTTTGAATGATAATAAAGTGTGGTTCTTTGGTCAACCCATTGCGTTGGTTATTGCCGATAGTTTTGAAAATGCAACCGATGCAGTGAAGCTGGTGAAAGCCGATTATGAGAAAGAAGATTTTGAAACTGATTTTAATAAAGCAAGATCGGACGAATCGAAATTAAAATCGGCCGGTACGTACAAAAGGGGAAATGATAAAGCATATAAAACTGCACCGGTTTTTATTGAAGCAGAATATACAACACCAATTGAAGTGCATAACCCAATGGAAATGCACGCCAGCATTGCTGTTTGGGATGGTGATGATAAACTAACATTGTACGATAAAACACAGGGACCAAAAAGTACGCAATCAACCATTGCAAGAACATTTGGCTTGCCCGAAAAAAATGTCAGGGTAATTACCGAATATGTTGGCGGTGCTTTTGGAAGTGGTTTGCGCAGTTGGCCACATGTGCCTGCTGCATGTATCGCAGCAAAAAAATTAAATCGTCCGGTAAAGGTTTTATTAACCCGACCACAAATGTTTTCATTGGTTGGTTATCGTCCACAATCGTGGCAAAAAATTGGAGTTGGTGCAGATGGTTCAGGAAAATTAATCGGCATTTCTCATACCGCCATCAGCAATACTTCGGGTTATGAAGATTACAGAGAAGGTATTGTTGATGTTTCGAGATTTTTATACGCATGCGAAAATGTTGACACCGATTATAAAATTTTACCGCTCGATCTAAGCACACCAACATGGATGCGCGGCCCGGGAGAAGTTACCGGTTGTTACGCATTGGAATGTGCGTTGGATGAATTATCGTATAAATTAAAAATAGATCCGGTTGAATTACGCATTAAAAATTATACCGACATCAATCCCGAAAATAAAATGCCGTGGTCGGGAAAAAATTTGAAAGAATGTTATGAAGCCGGTAAAGAAAAAATAGGATGGAAAAATCGTTCGGCAATTCCGGGTAAATTAAAAGAGAACGGAATGTTGGTTGGTTACGGAATGGGAGGTGGCGTATTTGGTGCAGGAAAAGGTAATGCAACTGTAAAAGCAATTTTAAAAGCCGATGGCAATTTAATTTTACAAAGTGCAGTAAGCGATATGGGACCGGGTACAACAACGGCAATGGCAAAAGTTGCAGCCGAAGCAATGCAAATGCCGATAGCAAAAATAAAATTCATGTTGGGCGATTCTGATCTTCCGCCCGGACCAACACAAGGCGGCTCGGCCACCACATCAACTTTAGGCTCTGCAGTCCATTTGGTTTGTGAATCGTTGAAACAAAATTTAAAAGAATCAGTTATTCAAAATATTCCTTCGTTTAAAAATTATACTACATCTGATCTTGATGTGAAAAATGAAAATATTTTTTCAACAAAAGAAAATAATATCAGCATCTCTATTGCTGAATTGATGAAGGCTGTTGGAAAAAATTCGATCGAAATAACAAAAGAATCTGCAGGCAATTACGGACAGCCAAGAAAATATACAAGCAATTCTTTTTCGGTTCATTTCGTGAAAGTTCACGTGCATCCCAAAACAGGTGCCATACAATTGCAGCATGTTGTAACTACAGGTGATGCCGGGAAAATAATCAGTGAGAACACAGCAAGAAGTCAGATGCTTGGCGGTGTTGTTGGCGGAATTGGAATGGCATTAAAAGAAGAATTAAAGATCGATCATAAAACAGGCGAAATTATGAATGCAAGTTTTGGAACCTATCATCTTCCATTGCATACCGATATTCCGCTGATTGATGTTTGGTTTGTAAATAAACCCGATCCGTATATAAACGAGATCGGCGCGAAAGGTGTTGGTGAAATTGCATTGATTGGTTTTGCAGCAGCAGTTGCCAATGCAATATTTAATGCAACAGGAAAACGTGTGAGAGACCTGCCGATCACCGCTGAAAAATTAGGATTTAATAAAGCGTAAAAATTAATTACGCATAACTTTTCGAAAACCAATCATTGATCATTTCATCATCAGCAGATGAAATATTTTTAAAAACAAATTCATTGGTATCGGGATTATACACATAATCTTTTTGCCATTCGGCAAAGTTTTTCGCTGTTTCTTCAATGGCATCCATCATAAAATTAATCTCTTCATTTGTCATGGTAGGATGAATGGAAAGCCTTATCCAGCCAGGTTTACAGGAAAGATCGCCACCATGGATGCTATCCAATAATTCGTACGATTTTATTTCATCAACATGCAATAAAATATGACCGTAAGTACCGGCACATGCACAACCACCGCGTGTTTGAATACCAAATTTGTCATTCAGTATTTTAACGATGAAATTAAAATGTGCTCCTTTTATAATGAACGAAACAACGCCTAATCTTTTTTTATTGTTGCCTTCCAATACTTCAATATTATCGATCGATGCAAATCTTTCAAAAATGATTTTCAATAACTCCTTTTCGCGTTTTAAAATATTCTCGGTACCCATTTCTTCTTTCAGCTTAACACACATCGCTGTTTTGATACCTTGCAGAAATGGCGGTGTGCCTCCATCTTCGCGGTGTTCAATGTCGGTGATGTATTCATGAAATTTCCATGGATTGGTATAAACAACAGTTCCGCCACCGGGCTGATCCGGAATAATATTGTGATAGATTTTTTTATTGAAAATTAAAACACCGGGAGTGCCGGGGCCGCCTAAAAATTTATGAGGCGAAAAATAAATCGCATCAAGATGTGCAGCTTCATCATCTGGATGCATATTTATATTTATGTACGGTGCCGAGCATGCGAAATCTACAAAACACAAACCGCCATGCTGATGAATTATTTTTGCGATCTCATGATATGGTGTTTCGATTCCCGTAACATTGGAGCAGCCGGTGATAGCAGCGATCTTATTTTTTTTGTGTTTATATTTTTCTAATAAAGTTTTTAAATGATTCAAATCAACGTTTCCGTTTTCGTCATTCTCGATTATTTCCACCGACGCAATTGTTTCTAACCAGGTAGTTTGATTGGAATGATGTTCCATCTGCGTAACAAAAATAACCGGCTTTAATGTTTCATCTAAATGCAAATAATCAGAAAAAATTTTATGTATGCTGATAGCATTGTTTTTTAATTCATCTGTATCGGGCAATTTGTTTTTTTCTACATAATCCATAATGCGTTCGGGAATACGCAACCCTAAAATCCGTTGTAACTTATTTACCGCACCGGTCATTCCGCTTCCGCTGAAGATCAATACATCGGTGTTGCTTGCGTTTACATGCTGTTTGATTATTTGTTTCGATTCTTCATACGCCTTCGTCATGAAAGTGCCTGTCACCGTAGTTTCTGTATGTGTGTTGGCCAGCAAAGGCATTACTTCTTTGCTCAATCGTTCTTCAATCAAATCATAACAACGGCCGCTGGCAGTCCAGTCGGCATAAATAATTTCTTTCTCACCAAACGGTGATTGAAATTTTTTTTCATTGCCGATGATGTGATCGCGGAATTGTTTAAAATAATTTTCTAACATGATAATTATTTAGACATTAATTCTAATTAAAACAAATCAAAAAAATCTCTTCCAGATGCCTGTAAGTTAGTATTTACTTTTACATTTTTGAAAGATCGAAAGTAGAATATAAAAAGTTTTGTCAGTGTATTTTTTCAAAATTGAAGTTTCTGAAAATTTATTATAAGTTTGTAGAGTTTTGCTGTCAGAGGTATTATTTGTATATCGATAACAGCAAAATTTTTTCATCAACACATCGTCTATGAGCATCTAAGCATGGCTTAGGTTTTATCGATCGGCCAATCATCATCACCATTAACAGGCATTTGTTCAATGCTTGTGCATTACATTTATTTATCTATTCATTCCGTCATGACAACTTATATCAAGCATAAGCGCATTAAAAATATTTTTTCGTTCATAAAAAAATCTCTTGACAGCGAACATCAGGATTTTACTACAGGTAGTATTCGCAAAGCGATTTTATTATTAGCCATTCCGATGATCTTGGAAATGTGCATGGAAAGTGTTTTTGCTATCGTCGATATTTTCTTTGTCGGGAAATTGGGACCAAATGCAACAGCAACAGTAGGTTTAACAGAATCGGTGCTGACAATTATTTATTCGCTGGCTATCGGATTAAGCATGGCAGCAACAGCAATGGTAGCAAGAAGGGTTGGAGAAAAAAATTATGAAGATGGCGCTAAAGATGGTGCACAGGCAATTATTCTGGCCATCATCATTTCATTCATCATCTCCATAACAGGAATATTTTTTGCGCCGCATGTGTTGGAATTAATGGGTGCAACAAAAGAAATCATTCAGGCAGGCGCAGGATATACTCGCATCATGCTGATCGGAAATATTGTGATCATGTTATTGTATTTATTGAATGGGATATTTCGTGGTGCCGGTGATGCAGCTATTGCCATGCGCAGCTTATGGTTTGCCAATATTTGCAATATTATTTTTTGTCCCATTTGTATTCACCACTTCGGATTGCAGGGCGCAGCTATCGCAACAACTTCCGGAAGAGGATTGGGTGTTTGTTATCAGGTGTATCATTTATTGAAAGGAAAAGGAATTATAAAAATTCATTTGCATCAATTGGTTCCGGATAAAAAAATAATGAAAAATTTATTGAACATCGCTTCTACTGCTGCTTTGCAATTTTTAATTGGATCTGCCAGCTGGATATTTTTAGCAAGGATGATGACAGGTTTCGGAAGTCATGCTGTGGCAGGTTATACCATCGCCATCAGATGGTTCATATTTTTTTTGATGCCTGCATGGGGATTAAGCAACGCAGCAGCAACTTTGGTTGGACAAAATTTAGGTGCACAGCAACCCGACCGTGCAGAAAAATCTGTTTGGAAAACAGCAAAGTATAATGCACTATTTATGTTGATCGTTACCGCATCATTTTTATTTGGTGCCGAATTTTTAGTTCGCATTATTAATACCGATGCTGATGTTGTTGAAACTGCAGTAACTGCATTACACATCTTTAGCGTGGGGTGTATTTTTTGGGGAGTGGGAATGGTGATGATGAATGCATTCAATGGTGCAGGCGATAGCAGAACGCCAACAATTGTAAATTTATTTTGGTTTTGGCTCTTTCAAATTCCATTTGCATATTTATTGGCCATTGTTTTAAAGTGGGGAGCAACAGGTGTTTTTGTTACTATCCTCACCACAGAAATATGTGTAACCATTACAACTGTTGTTTTATTTAAACGCGGTGGTTGGAAAAAAATAAAAGTTTAATATCTGTTAGATACAATAAATGTTTCAGAAGTATTCTGCAACCATTCGCTAACCGATGCAAAACTTTCTTTTCTTTGCATTTCATATAAATATCATGATCGGAAAATTAATTATCATAACGGCACCATCGGGCGCAGGCAAAACATCAATCACTCATTATTTATTAAAGAAATTTCCAAAGCTTGCTTTTTCCATTTCAGCAGCAACAAGACAAGCAAGGGACAATGAAAAAAATGGTGTTGATTATTATTTTATGAGTATCGAAGAATTTCGTCATAAAATAAAAGAAGATTTGTTTGCCGAATGGGAAATGGTATACGAAGGAAAATATTACGGCACTTTAAGAAGCGAGTTGCAGCGAATCTGGAACGAAGGAAAAGTTCCCTTACTCGACATCGATGTGCATGGCGCAGTGCATGTGCAACAACAATATCAACATAATTCTATTTCGCTTTTTATTGAACCCCCAAGTGTTGATGAATTAAAAAATCGTTTGGAAAGTCGCGGCAGTGAAACACCCGAAACCATTGCTACACGATTAAATAAAGCAAAGTATGAACTTACTTTCAAGAAACATTTCAATCATTCAATTGTAAATGATGATCTGCAAACAGCCTGCATTGAAACAGAAAATATCGTGAAAGAATTTTTAGCATCCTGATATTTATTTTCAGTTATAACCTATAACTTACAACTCATAACCTGATTGCCATGTCATTTTTAAATAAAACTGTTTTTATTACCGGAGCCAGTCGCGGCATTGGAAAAGCCATTGCATTGCGTTTGGCAAAAGAAGGCGCCAATATTGTTATTGCTGCAAAAAGTACCGAAGAAAATCCTAAACTCGGCGGCACAATTTTCAGTGCAGCACAAGAGATAGAAGCCGCCGGTGGAAAGGCTTTGGCGGTACAGACCGATATTCGTTTCGAAGAACAAATTCAATCGGCTGTTCAACAGGCAGTAGAAAAATTTGGCGGCATCGATATTGTAATTAATAATGCATCGGCCATTCAATTAACCGGAACCGAACAAACCGAAGCAAAACGTTTCGATCTCATGCACAGCATTAATGTTCGCGGAACTTTTTTAGTTGTAAAAAATTGTGCTCCTTATTTAAAGAAAGGAAACAATGCACATATCCTTACTTTATCGCCGCCTGTTAATCTCGATCCAAAATGGTTGGGCCCGCATGTGGCATATACTATTACAAAATATAGTATGAGCATGATGGCCATTGCTTGGGCAAAAGAATTTGCGAAAGATAAAATCGCATCAAACGCTTTGTGGCCGCGTACTACCATTGATACAGCAGCAGTAAGAAATTTATTAGGCGGCGAAGCATTGGCAAATATGAGCCGCACGGTTGATGTGCTGGCCGATGCTGCTTATTTTATTTTATCGAAACCATCTGAAGAATGTACCGGCAATACTTTTATCGATGAGGAAGTGTTTGCAAAAGAAGGCATTACCGATCTGTCAAAATATTCGGTTGTGCACGGCGCAAAATTGTATCAGGATCTATTTGTGTAGTTTTTTTGTTACCAGCTTTTGTATTTTAATTAAGCTGCGGTTGCGTCGCACTCTTGTACTGCATAATTTTATTCAGCTACTTTTATCAAATCAATTTATAATTCTTGTAAATAAAAAATTGTTTGCCGGTAACATCCTGCAAAAATTTCATGAACTTTTCTTTTGGTTTCATATCGTTGTTGGCAGGATCGTATACATAATTCCAATCTTTTTCTGCAATGCGTTGCTGCATGATGGCAGGATGTGTTGCTTTAAATAAATGCAGATAATCTATTCTCCCAAAATCATAACCATCTTTATTTTTTTCTAAATACTCTTCTACCCAATCATCATTTTCATGCCAACGTTTACTAAACTCCAGTGTTTTTAATAATTGTTTTTTGGGATTCTTCACATAACTGTAATGATAAATGGTGGCATCAATTTTTTTCACAAATAATTTTTCACCTTTTTCTTCCCACTGATTTTCGGGATGAATGAATTTTCTGAATCCCTGCGAATCCCTGTAGCTCCTGATGTTTGGCCGGTTGCGAACAATCCGTATTTCGTGCTGATGAAATCTTCTCGAAGGTCCATAATGATCATAATCGCCAAAAAAATTAATGAAGTTGAATAAAAAACCTTCAACACTTTCATCATTCAAATATTTTTCCATTGCATTTTTAATTGCAGCAATATCTTTTTCATGGATCACTTCATCGGCCTGAATATGAAACAACCAATCAGCATCTTTACTGCAATGATCCATGCCAATGTTGGCTTGTTCGGCAAAAATTTTTCCGCCGCTTCTTGTTGCATCATCCCAAATGGTATCAACGATTTTAATTTTCGGGTCATTGATATTTTCAACGGCATTACGCGAACCATCGTGACTATCGCCGATCACAACGACCATTTCATCAACAACAGGTAACACACTTTTAATAGATTCTATAAAAGGATAATCTAAATGCAAACCGTTGCGTACATAAGTAAATGCCGAAACTTTCATTCAAAATATTTGCAGCGAAATTAGAAGAAAAGTATTTGTTATTGAATGCAGAAAAGAATTAATTTTCAAGTCCACAAACCTAAACACATGAAAAAGACAAAACACCTTATCTTATTTTTATCGGCGATTTTAATTTCGTTGATTTCTTTCGCGCAAAAAAAATCAACAATAAATCCTGTTGATGCTTTTAAATCGGAAGCGATCAACGATCTGCAAAATAAATATGATGATTACAAAAAGATCGCATGGCAGATCTGGGATTATGCCGAAGTTGGTTATAAAGAAGTGAAGAGTTCGGCGTTACATCAGAAAACCTTGACTGACGCGGGTTTCAAAGTTACTGCTGGTGTTGCAGATATGCCCACTGCTTTTATTGCAACGTATGGAAGCGGTTCTCCCGTAATTGCCATCCTTGCAGAATATGATGCGTTGCCGGGTTTATCGCAACAAGCTATTCCCGAAAAATTATCGGCAGGAAAAAATGCGGGACATGGTTGCGGCCATCATTTATTTGGTACTGCTTCGGTTGCAGCAGGCATTGAAATAAAAAAATTGATGGAAGAAAATAAATTAAAAGGCACCATTCGTGTGTATGGTTGTCCGGCCGAAGAAGGTGGCAGTGGCAAAGTTTATTTGGTACGTGCCGGATTATTTGCAGATGTTGATATAGTGATACATTGGCACCCCGGTGCAGAGAATGGCGTAACGATGACGAGTGCATTGGCCAATACTTCTGCTAAATTCCGTTTTCATGGAATTGCTGCACACGCTGCAGCTTCACCCGAAAAAGGAAGAAGTGCATTGGATGCCGTTGAAGCAATGGATTATATGGTTAACATGATGCGAGAACATGTGCCACAGGAAACAAGAATTCATTATGTAATAACCAATGGCGGTAAAGCACCGAATGTTGTTCCCGATTTTGCAGAAGTATATTATTATGTTCGTCATCCAAACAGAGATATGGTAAAATCTATTTTCGAAAGAGTGGTGAAAGCCGCTGAGGGAGCCACTTTGGGCACAGGCACTACCATGGATTATGAAATCATTGGCGGCACACATGATCTGCTATTGAACAGAACCCTTGCAGAAGTGATGCAAAAAGATCTGGAAAAAGTAGGTGGTGTTAGTTACACAAATGAAGAAATTGAATTTGGTAAAAAATTGCAGGCAACATTTACATCAAAACCACCGGCAATAGAAACAGCAGCAACAATTAAACCTTTAAAAATTGAAGAAGATGCAGGTGGCGGATCAACCGATGTTGGTGATGTTAGTTATGCAGCTCCAACAGTTGGATTGCGTGCAGCCACATGGATCCCGGGGACACCGGCACATAGCTGGCAGGCCGTAGCCTGCGGCGGAACAGAGATTGGAACCAAAGGAATGATGGTTGCCGCAAAAACAATGGCATTAACAGCCATTGATGTTTTTACTAATCCAACATTAATTGCAAAGGCAAAAGAAGAATTTATAAAAGCAAAAGGCGATTATCAGTATAAAGCTTTATTGGGCGATAGAAAACCGGCATTGAATTACAGAGACTAAAAAATATTTTTCATAAAAAAAAGTGTTGAAAAATCAACACTCTTTTTTAATTCAATAAATCGGCTAATTTTTACTGCCGATATAAAACGCAGCAGCAGCCATTGCCGTATCTTTCAACAGCATAGTCATTTCTGTCATTTTCATCATTTCATCTTTGCCATTCATCATACCGGGAAGATGAATAGTAAGAACAATGATCAATAATAATGCGCCTAACAAAAAAGCTGCAAGACGTACTTGTTTGTTGATGATAAAAGAAATGGCAGCAAGTATTAATCCTGCGCCGGCTATATAAACCCATATTATTCCGCCGGGTAAAAATGAAGGGACCATCCCCACCATCTGTGAACCGTTGGCAAAATGACCAAAGCCAAAAACAAGCAATACAATTGCGTAAACAGTTAAAGCAATTCGTGAGATCGTTGTGTTATTCATATTTATTTGGGGTTTAGATAGGTAAAATAAAAAATAGAATCCGCATTTGCAATAGCAGTTTCAATTATTTTAAGAAGGGAAAATGTAACCCTTGATTTATTTTATCGTGCAGTATCCATCCTTCCATCGCATGGAATAATTGTCTTTCCGGTAGATTAATTAGCGGAATAACAGTCCTGTCCCAGACTTAATATTTTTTGGCACGATTTTGAAACTATTTAATTTATAAACCTGAAAAAAATGAAAAAGCAGACTACGACCTATCAAACAATTGCTGCTATTCTTGCGGCTATATTTTATCGCAGTAATTATAATTTCAGTTATGTGAGGTTAATGTCCGAGAAAGAATTAATTCCTCAAAGCTTCCAATTGCCATTAAAAATAAAAGCGGCTTTAGAAAAAGCACGCTTTTAATTATTTAAAAACTAAATTTTGTTTTATGTACCTCTATACTAATATTACCCGTATTACTCGCTTTTCTCGGGCCTCATCTGCGGAAACAAAAGCACGTCTTGTATCGAAGACTGGTTGGTCATCAACATGCACAAGCGATCAATTCCAATGCCGATACCTGATGTTGGCGGCATCCCGTATTCCAAAGCCCGTAAAAAATCATAATCAATAAACATCGCTTCATCATCGCCGCGTTCCATTAATTTACTTTGTTCTTCAAAACGTTCGCGTTGATCTATCGGATCATTTAATTCGCTGTACGCATTTGCAATTTCTTTTCCGTTCACCATCAACTCAAAACGCTCTACCAGTCCGGCTTTGCTGCGATGCTTTTTTGTAAGCGGACTCATTTCTACCGGATAGTCAATAATAAAAGTGGGTTGCACATATTTGTGTTCGCTGGTTGCACCAAATATCTCATCAATTAATTTTCCTTTACCAATATTATGCGGCACATCAATATGTAATTGTTTACAAACAACACGCAACCCTTCTTCATTCATTTCACTCACATCAATTCCTGTATTTTCTTTTATCGCATCATAAATGCTGATGCGTTTGTATGGCGCTTTAAAATTTAAAACAGTATCGCCCATTTGCACATCAGTTGTGCCGTGCAAAGCGATGGCAATTTTTTCTAACAACTGTTCAGTTGTTTCCATCATCCAGAAATAATCTTTGTAAGCAGTGTACCATTCCAGCACCGTAAACTCGGGATTATGTGTTCTGTCCATTCCTTCATTTCTGAAGTTGCGGCTGAATTCGTACACCCAATCAAATCCACCAACGATCAATCTTTTTAAATACAACTCATTTGCAATGCGCAAATAAAAAGGAACGTCCAATGCATTATGATGCGTGATGAAAGGCCTTGCAGCAGCACCACCGGGAATAGATTGCAACACAGGTGTATCAACTTCCAAAGCGCCACGTTCGTTTAAAAATTCACGAATGGTATTTATTAAAACAGTGCGTTTAACAAAAGTTTCTTTTACCTGCGGATTAATTATTAGATCAACATAACGCTGGCGGTAACGAAATTCAGGATCAGTTACTTCATCAAAAACATTTCCGTCCTCGTCGCGTTTTACAACAGGTAATGGTTTTAAACTTTTGGTCAATAAACTAATTGTTTGCGCATGCACCGATGTTTCGCCTGTTTTAGTAATAAAAACAAAACCGGTACAACCAATAATATCGCCCAGATCCAATCCGTGTTTAATAACATTATCCCAAAACGATTTATCTTCTCCCGGGCAGATCTCATCTCTCTTCACATACAATTGCAGAATGCCCTTGCTGTCCTGGATCTTTATAAAAAAAACTTTCCCTTTATCATTAATGCTCATCACCCTGCCTGCCACGCAAACACTGGCATACGCCTCTTTATTTTCTTCCGAAAAATTATCTTTTATTTCTTTCGAAAAGTGCGATACCGGATACAATGCAGCCGGATATGCATTAATGCCGGCCTGCTGTAATTTGCTTAATTTTTCCCGACGAATGATCTCTTGTTCACTTAAATGTTGACTCATTTCAAAATACGATTTTGCGCAAAGATAAGTTTTGGAAAATGATTATGGAGCCGGCAACATATTTTCATGGCATCGCCTGTTGCCACGCTCGTTTCAAAGTTCCTCTTTCATGGCAGCAACTTCATCCTATAATTTAAATTCATCTTTAAAAATCAGCTACATTTAAAATTATTTTTCATTCAATCATTTTTATGCAACGAATAATATTTTTCTTATTTCTTTTTGCTGCATTCAATTCTTCAGCACAAAAAACCGATAAACATTTACAATCATCCATTCAACATTTATTGACCGGTTTTCACGGACAGGTTGGTGTTTTTGTTCATGATCTGAAAAAAAATAAAGTTGCCGCCATTGATGCGGATACCATTTTTCCAACAGCAAGCATGGTAAAAATTCCAATTTTAATTGGCGTGATGAATAAAATAGAAAGCGGCGAATTGAATTATCATCAACCATTGATTTACAAAGATTCTTTGTTGTATGCCGGTGTTGATATTCTTGGTTCATTCAAAAACAACGAAAAAATAGAATTAAGTAAAGTGATGATGCTAATGCTCACCATGAGCGATAACACGGCAAGCCTTTGGCTGCAAAGCCTTGCCGGTGGCGGGTTACGGATCAATGAATTATTGGATAGTTTAGGGATGAAAGTTACAAGAGTCAACAGCAGAACTCCCGGCAGAGAAAAAAACAGGAGCGAGTTTGGTTGGGGACAAACATCGCCACGCGAAATGGCGACACTGATGGAAAATATTTCTAAAGGCGAAATCATCAATCAAAAAGCGAGTGAAAAAATGTTGCGTTTGCTGGGCAGAAATTATTGGGACGAAGATGCGATCTCTCAAATACCAACC
>JAGWPQ010000137.1 GCA_028877045.1 Bacteroidota bacterium
ACAGCAGCAATTTTTTAATACCAATTGCATTAAATAAGATCAGTAATCAGAATCTGCATCAATCAACAAAAGCGGATCTGATAATTATTACCAATGCTTCATTATTAAGTGAAGCAAATCGCTTAGCAGCTTTTCATGTGCAACACGATGGTTATGCGGTAACGGTGGCAACCACCGATCAGATCTATAATGAGTTTTCTTCTGCAACGCCCGATCCCACTGCATTGCGTGACTTTGTAAAAATGTATTTTGATAAAGCAGGCAGCGATTCCACACTTCGCCCCCAATATTTATTATTGTTTGGTGCGGCATCTTTCGATTATAAAAACCGCATCAGTAACAACAGCAATCTGGTTCCCTGTTACGAAAGTTTTATTTCGACTGATCCGTTAGCAACGTATACGTCGGATGATTTTTTTGGTTTGCTGAATGATAGTGATGATGTGAATATTATTTCGCCGCCATCCTTGCTCGATATCGGTATCGGAAGATTACCTGCGCGAAATTTAAGCGAAGCAAAAATAATGGTCGATAAGATCATCCGTTATCATTCAGCACATAGTTTTGGTCCCTGGCGCAATCAAATGGTTTTTGTTGCCGATGATAAAGACAACGATCTGCATGTGCAGGATGCAGAAATTATTTCGGCCGATGCAACTACTACCAATTCATTATTCAATCAAAATAAAATTTATCTGGATGCCTATAAAATGGTGAGCGGCAGTGGCGGCAGCCGTTATCCCGATGTAAATGCAGCCATCGTTAACCGTGTTTTTGATGGTACCTTATTATTCAATTATAACGGGCATGGTGGTTACCAGCAATTATCGGGCTCGGCGATTTTGACGAAAACAGAATTGAATCAATTTAATAATCCCGATAAACTTCCCTTGTTCATTACGGCCACCTGCGACTTTGCGCCGTATGATGATCCCACAAAAAATTCTTTGGGCATTGCTTTATTGGATAACGATAGTACAGGCGCCATCGCATTGATGACCACCACACGCGATGTGTTTGCAGCAAGTAATTTGGTATTGAATGATAATTACGAAAAGATAGCATTGCAACCCGATGCCAACGGAAAATATTTGACCCTCGGCGAAGCAGTGAAGCGCACCAAAAATTATACCTACCAAACCTACGGTGATGTGTATAATAACCGAAAATTTGTCTTGCTGGGCGATCCTGCCATGAAGCTCGCATTCCCCGAATGGAAATTACAACTCACCACCATCAACAATAAAAATATTGGTGTCAACGATACGTTGAAAGCATTGAATAAATATTTTTTTGAAGGAAAACTCACCGATGCTGCAGGAAATTTCAGAAGCGATTTTAACGGTACGGTGTATGTTACTGTTTTCGATAAGCCGCAGCAGGTAAGCACTCTGGGCAACGATCCTGCCAGTCCCGTGATGCCTTTCACTACACAAACAAATGTGTTGTACAAAGGAATAGCAACTGCAAAAAATGGTTTGTTCAATTTTACTTTTATTGTACCGAAAGATATCAGTTATCAAACAGGAAAAGGAAGAATAAGTTTGTATGCAAGTGATAGTGTGCATGATGCCAACGGTATTTCCAATTCTTTTTTTATTGGCGGTGCAGGCAATAGTATGTCGGCCGATACAAGCGGACCTGTGATTCAACCATATATCAACGATACAGCTTTCAAAAACGGCGGACTAACTGATGAGAATCCTGTGTTACTTATTAATTTATTCGATTCATCGGGCATCAATACAGTAGGCACCGGTATTGGTCACGATATTACCGCTGTGATCGATGGCGATGAAAAGAATATCATTGTGCTGAATAATTTTTATTCGTCGGTGGCCAACAGTTACCAGCAGGGACAGGTTGTTTATCAATTGCCCACCTTAGCACCGGGCAAACATTCCGTCAAAATAAAAGCATGGGATGTGGTTGACAATTCGGGCGAAGCCACTATTGATTTTGTGGTGATGGATAAAAATAAATTGCAGATCAAAGATCTGTACAATTATCCCAATCCTTTTAGATCATCCACCACATTTTCGTTCGAACATAATCAGCCGGGAATTGATTTGAATATTGTTATTGATATTTTTGATTTGGATGGAAGACGGGTTGATCAGATCAAACGCAGCATCAACAATGCAG
Organism: Bacteroidota bacterium; assembly: GCA_028877045.1. GTDB lineage: Bacteria > Bacteroidota > Bacteroidia > Chitinophagales > Chitinophagaceae > CAIQDX01. The sequence goes on from JAGWPQ010000137.1 coordinate 2,146, forward strand.
GCGACAGGATTATCAGTATTCAATGGAATGGCAGTAATGAAATTGGCAGAAAAATGATGAGAGGTGTGTATTTTTATCGTATAATTGTGTCATCAACCAATGGCGTTGCATCGGCAACACAAAAATTAATTGTTCTCTAAAAGTATCGAATGGTATCATTTCTACGTTAATTATTTATTGTTTATTTCGGCTCGTAGCGCAATGTCATTAAGTTAAGGAATGTAATGTCATGTTGAGTAACCAATTTCTGCTGCGCAGAAAAGCACATTGAAAATGACTGATTGGCCACAAAGACACTAAGGCACGAAGTTTTAAAAAGCTTCGCTTTTCTTTGTTTCTCAGTGACCCTTCGTGGCAAAAAATAACCATTTGTTTGCAAGTGGTTTTCAGAATTTTTTTTGCTAACT
>JAGWPQ010000138.1 GCA_028877045.1 Bacteroidota bacterium
AAAAATTAATTCTTGTTTGCAGTTTTACAATACTTAACGGCATTACAAATATTTCTGCAATGCCTGCTTTTAAAGCAATCTTAGAAATATTTTCGTTGAGGTTGTTGCACACTAAAAAAAACGGTATCTGTATCTTGGATTTTTTGCGGATACTTTCCAATAACGAAATGCCTCCCGGAGCCATTACCTCGCTTTGCGAAATAACAGCAACAATATTTAATTTTTGTTTTTCTGATTGATTGAAAAAAGCCATCCCGCTTTGAAACGAGCGAATTTGTCTTCCCTTAAAATCGATGTTCAGCAGTAACGAATGAACAACTTCGGTGCAATTTATCAATGCAATTACTTGTGAACTTTTATCTGATGAAATGTCGTTGGTCATGGCTGATCGGATTAAAACAGTTATTTGCCCATTCTTCTCAAAATCACCCGTATCCTGGCTTCCAGCTCTCTCGGGTTAAATGGTTTTACAACATAATCATCGGCGCCGGCATTCAAACATTTGATGCGCATTTCCGAATTATCGTCGCCCGATAAAATCATAATTGGAATAGAATTAAAGAAATCGCTTGCTTTAATTTGAGCAATTAATTCAAGTCCGTTTAGTTTGGGCACATTCAGGTCGGAGATAACCAGATCGGGTATATTTCCATCCTGCAAAAAAGATAAAGCATCAACGCCATTATTGCAGATCACAGCTTCAAAAATGCCGTTCAAATACTCGTTTAATATGGTTTGCATATAAAGATCGTCTTCCACTACAAGAATTTTGGAACGACCGGAACTGGTGAAACTCATTGCGCAATTTTTGGTTAACGATAGAATAATAGAATCGAGTATGTAATTTAGTTAATTTCCAACTTGCCTGCAATAATTTTTCTTTTACTTAATTATAAAGATGGACGGCATTTAAATGCACGGATATTTCTAAAAAAACTTTACCTTGTTACTTACAAAATATAACTATTTACCAAATAATGTTATATCTTTTAGTAACGAAATCAGTTCCATTTAAATTTCGTACACTGCATGATAAATTTATAAATGAGAAACCCTTGATAGCCTAGCTGATTATGAGTAGTACAACTTTTTCATTCGACAATAACCAGTTCAACAGGTTCTTTCCATTTTTTATTCTTGTTGATGAGAATTTAAAAATCATAGAACTTGGAAGTTCTCTGCATAAGCTTCATCTTGGTTTAAAAACCCGGCCCTTTTCATCTCAATTCAAAGTAAAAAATATTGAGCTTTCAATAACCGATTTTAAAACGCTGCAAACATTAACCGATCAACAGTTGATCATTGAATCGATTAATAATCCTAAAATCAATTTAAAGGGCCAGTTCGAATTTTTGGAACCATCCTATCAAATATTATTTGTTGGCTCTCCTGTTTTTAGTTCTTTCGATGAAGCCGAGGAATTAAATTTAAAAACAACAGATTTTGCGTTTCATGATCCTTATAAAGATCTGATGCAGAATTTAAAAATGCAACGGATTGTAAATGAGGATGTAAAAAAATTGCTGAAGACCTTAAACTATCAGCGTGATGAACTGAAACGTTTATCGCTTATTTCGCAGGAAACGATCAATGGCGTTGTCATAACAGATGCCAAAGAAAGGATTCAGTGGGTTAATAAAGCTTTCGAAAAAATTTCGGGGTATACATTGGACGAAGTAGTAGGAAAAGTACCAGGTACATTTTTGCAGGGAAAAGATACCAATCCTGAAACTGTAAATTATATACGCCAGAGAATTGCAAATGCGCAGTCGTTCGAATGCGAAATAGTAAATTACACAAAGAAGGGATTCCCTTACTGGATAAAGATTTCGGGACAACCCTTATTCGACAGGGATGGAAAACTAAATCAATTTTTTGCATTGGAAGAAGATATTACCGATCGCAAAAAAAATGAAGAATTATTAAAGAAAGCCGAAGAAAGATGGCAGTTTGCTTTGGAAGGTGCGGGTGATGGTGTTTGGGAATTTAATTTTTTAACCGGCGAAATTTATTTTTCAACTGGTTATAAAAAGATGTTGGGATATACTGATAACAATTTTAAAAACGATGTATTTGAATGGTTAAATAAAATTCATCCCGACGATCTGGAAGATATTAAAGCCACAGATAAATTATATGAAAAAGGTAAGATCAGTCATCACAAAAGAGAATACCGGATAAAAAATATCGAAGGCAAATACATATGGGTATTGGATCGCGGCATGGTCATTAGTCGTACCGACGAAGGCAAGCCGCTTCGCATTATCGGCATTCATACCAATATCACAGAAAGAAAAGAAATTGAAGAACGTTTATTATTAAATGAAAAACGTTACCGCGATCTATTTAATTATAGCCAGGCATTAATCTGTACGCATGATTTAACGGGAGTTATTTTAACCGTCAATCCGGCGCTTTGCGAAGCACTAGGTTACAGCAGCGAAGAAATGGTTGGCAAAAAATTACAAACATTCATTCCACCTAAAGATGTCGAAAAATTTCAACCCGAATATTTAGATAGAATAATTGCCGAAGAAAAAGTAAGCGGTTTATTCAGGGTAGTACAAAAAAATGGCAATAAATTATTTCTGCTTTATCAAAATTATAAAGTAAAGGAAGAAGGTTTGGAACCTTATGTAATTGGCTTCTCGCAGGATATTACCGACCGCGTAAAAGCCGAAAACGAATTATTACTTGCAAAAAAAATGACCGAAGAAGCAGCCCGTGCAAAAGAAATTTTTCTTGCAAACATGAGCCACGAAATAAGAACACCCATGAGCGGAATATTAGGCGTGGCGGGCTTATTGGCGAAAACCAATTTAGACAGGCAACAAAAAAATTACATTAAACTCATTACCGAATCGGCAAATAATTTATTGGTAATTGTAAATGAAGTTTTAGACATAGAAAAAATAGCATCGGGTAAATTAGACTTCGAAAATGTTCATTTTAAAATATCAGAAAAAATAACCACCACGATTCAATCGTTCCAATACAAGGCCGAAGAAAAAGGATTGAACCTTCATTTTAAAAACGACCTGCCGCATGACCTGATTGTTCAGGGAGATCCTTACCGGTTAAGTCAGATCTTAAATAATTTATTGAGTAATGCGATCAAGTTCACACAGGAAGGAAAAATTATTGTAACTGCATCATTACATAAACATGCTGATGAAAAAGTGACCATTGATTTTTTTGTAAAAGATACCGGCATCGGAATCCCGGACGACAGGCTTTCTGTTATCTTCGATCCGTTTGTACAGGCATCGAGCGATACAACAAGAAAGTACGGCGGCACCGGATTGGGACTTTCCATTTGTAAAAATTTAGTCGAATTGCAGGGTGGAAAAATTTCGGTAAGCAGCAAAGAAAACGAAGGCACTGCTTTTAATTTCTCTATTCCATATGCAACAGGTTCTGTTAATTTATTGACTGAAGATGCGAAGGTTGAAGTAAACTTCAGTACTATCGGCAAGAAAAAAATATTAGTTGCCGAAGATGTTGAGTTAAACCAATTTTTAGCAAGGCATATTCTTGAAGGATGGGGTTTCTCGGTCGATATTGCCCATAACGGTAAGGAAGCCGTTGATCTTGCTTCACAAAAATATTATGATCTTATTTTGATGGATATTCAAATGCCTGAAATGGATGGCATTGCTGCGACAGAAAGAATTCGCAAACTCAAAAGCGATATATCAGCCATTCCTATCATCGCACTTACTGCCAATGCTTTAAAAGGCGATAACCAGCGTTATTTGAATGCGGGGATGAACGATTATATAACCAAACCTTATACCGAAGAAAGATTATTTAAAGTGATCAGTAAATTTTTAAAACCTTCTGAAAAGAATGATTTAAATAAAAATGAAATTATGTCGGAAGAAATTATGAAAAACGATGCAGAACAAAACAAAAAACTATATGATCTAAGCATGGTAAACCTCATCGGAAAAGATAATCCTGCTTTTGTAAAAACAATGGTGAAATTGTTTTTAGATACCATCCCTGCCGAGCTTCAGAAATTAGAAGAAGCTTCCATAAATGATGAACGCGATAAAATTAGTTTTACTGCACATAAAATGAAATCTACAATTGATAGTATGGGCATCGCCGCGATTGCCGCCACTATCCGGAAATTAGAATTAAAAGGAGAAATAAAAGAATCGCACGAATCAATCATCAATATGACGAATGAAGTGAAAGATGTTTTGGGACAGGTAATAAATCAAATGCGATCAGATTTCGGTAATCTTTAATTATAAATCGGATCTTATTTCAACATGCTTTTTCGGAAATACTTTTCTGATCCTTGTAACAATTGCTTTTAAGAGCCCGCCATCAGTTTGGATCCTTCTGTCCGAGGTCCACACCAATGCTTTTGTATCAGTCACAAAAAATAATTTACCATTTAATTTATCGCGAAGTTTCAATGCCAGGTAACCATCTTCATTCGATCCCGGCGGATGATTAAATCCATCCACCTGCAATCCTTGCTCTCTTCTGAATCCTGAATTAAAACCATAAACATTTACTGCCTCATCTTTAAGCCACTTATTTAATTTCCGCTTCACATCGGCAAAATATTCATAGAAAAAATAAATAAATCTTCCGGTGTCGGCGGTAGGAATAAAAGAAAATCTCCCATACACCGAAACAATATTTTCATTTTCATCCAAAGGCTTTATCATCTCTTCGATCCAGTATTTTGGATAGATCGAATCGGCATCGGCATTTAAAATATATTTTCCTTTTGCATTGGCTAATCCACAGTTTCGTGCAGCAGTAATCCCCTGTTTGCTTTCATTCACACAACGCACACCGGTTGCTAATACCAGCGCTTCTGTATTATCTTTCGAATTATTATTTACAACAATGATTTCAACAGATTTTGTTGAAACATTATTGCACAACGAGTGCAGGGTTTGAACAATATTTTTTTCTTCGTTATATGCCGGAATTACTACCGAGACTTCAGGAGCATCGGAGCCTCTTGATAAAGTTGAATATGCTTCACGGATTTGCAGAAAAGTTTCATCCGAAGTATAATCAACATTCCAGCTTTTTTGTATGTACGACGGAATGGATATCGGCCTCATGAAATAGATTATAAAATAAAGTTCGTTCTTATTCTCTAAAATACTTCATCCATTTTATAAAAGCTTCAATACTTCTTCGCCCATTGCAGCAGTTCCTAAAATTTTATCCGCAGGTGTATTTGCATCGGCAATATCGCGTGTTCTGAAACCTGCTTTTAAAACATCATCAACTGCATTGATGATGCTGTCTGATTCTTTTTTTAATCCGAAAGAAATATCCAACAATAATGCTGCAGATAAAATTGACGCCAAAGGATTGGCAACACCTTTACCGGTAATATCGTGTGCCGAACCATGAATGGGTTCGTAAACACCGGTGCCATCGCCAATGGATGCAGACGCCAACATACCCATGCTGCCTGCAATCTGCGATGCTTCGTCGGTTAAAATATCGCCGAATAAATTGGCAGTAACAACAACATCAAAACGTCGCGGATCTTTAATTAATAACATAGCAGTCGCATCAACAAACTGATGTTCCACTTCCACATCAGGATATTCCAAAGCAATTTTTTGAACCACTTCTCTCCACAATCTCGATGTTTCAATAACATTTGCTTTATCAACCGAACATAATTTTTTTCTTCGCGTTCTTGCTGCATCAAATGCTTTGCGTGCAATACGTTCCACTTCGTAGCGACTGTATTCTGCAACATCAAAAGCTGTATCGCCATTATTTTTTCTTCCTTTCTCGCCAAAATAAATATCGCCTGTTAATTCGCGGAAAAACAAAATGTCAGCTCCTTTTAAAATTTCGGGTTTAATGCTTGACGCACTTAATAATTCATCAAATAATTTTATAGGACGAATGTTTGCATACAATCCTAATTCCTTGCGCATCTTTAATAATCCTTGTTCGGGCCGAACTTTTGCCGATGGATCGTTATCGTATTTAGGATGGCCCACTGCACCAAATAAAACAGCATCCGATTTTTTCATTTTCGCCAAAGATTCGTCGGGCAAAGGATTTCCTGTTACTTCGATGGCAACATGGCCAATCAATGCTTCATCATAAATAAATTCGTGATTGAATTTTTTTGCAATCGCATCCAATACTTTTTTACCAACTGCTGTTACTTCTTGTCCAATCCCATCACCGGGAACAATTAAGATATTTTTTTTCATTATAAATTTTACTTTGAACTTTTTAAACTCTTTGAACCTTTTAAACTTTAAATCATATTCAACATTTTTTCTGTTGCTTTAATGGCTGCAACAGTTTGGTCGCTGTCTAATCCGCGTGTTTTAAATTCTTTCCCGTTGTGCAACCAGGTAATAATTGTTTCACACAACGCATCAGATTTACCGCCCGGCGGGATGCGAACTGCATAATCGGTCAATACAGGCAATTCTGTTTTTTTATGCTTGTACACTTTTTTCAAAGCATTTACAAACGCATCATATTGGCCATCGCCCTGTGCATGTTCTTCAAATAATTCTCCATCAATGCTGATGCTTAATGTAACCGATGGCCGTAAATTTTTTGAATGAGTGAGCACATAATTTTTTATCTGAACTTTCTCTTCAATATTATTACTGTCTAACACATCAGAAATAATATATGGCAGATCTGATTGCGTTACCGTTTCTTTTCTGTCGCCCAATTCAATGATTCGTTGTGTAACTTTTTTCAGATCTTCATCAGATAAATGAATGCCGAGTGCCAGCAAATTATTTTCAATGTTTGCCTTGCCGCTCATTTTTCCCAACGCATATTTTCGCTGACGGCCAAAACGTTCGGGCATTAATTCGTTGAAGTATAAATTATTTTTTTTATCGCCATCCGCATGTATGCCTGCAGTTTGTGTAAAAACATTTTCGCCAACAACAGGTTTATTTACAGAAATTCTGAAGCCCGAAAATGTTTCAACTAACTTACTTACTGAGTATAAAGATTTTTCTACAACCGAAGTTTTTACGTCTTTCACATAATCGTTCAAAACGGCTATAGTGCTTGCCAGTGGGGCATTTCCGGCACGTTCGCCCATTCCGTTAACAGTAAGATGCAGCCCTTTTACCCCTGCATTTACAGCTTCCAGAACATTGGCGATACTCAAATCATAATCGTTGTGTGCATGAAAATCGAAATGAATATTCGGATAGCGTTTTACAATTTCAGAAATATATTCTTTCACTTCCGATGGAATTAAAATACCCAAAGTATCGGGTAATAAAATTCTTTTAATTGGTTGTGTAGCCAAAAAATCTAAGTATTGAAAAACATACTCTTTCGAATTGCGCATACCGTTGCTCCAGTCTTCGAGATAAACATTGCAATCAATATTATTTTTTTGGGCCAACGCAATTACTTCACCAACTTCTTTAAAATGTTGCTCAGGTGTTTTCTTTAATTGATGTGTTAAATGATTCATCGAACCTTTGGTCAATAAATTCATTACTCTTGCACCTGCATCCAGCATCCATTCAATAGAAGTTTTGCCGTCAACAAAAGTCAGCACCTCGATCCTGTCAATAAAACCATTTGCCTTTGCCCATGCAGTAATTTTTTTTACTGCCTGAAATTCGCCTTCCGAAACACGTGCCGATGCAATTTCAATTCTGTCAACTTTTACTTCAGTCAATAATAATTGTGCAATCGTTAATTTTTCGGAGGCTGAAAAAGATACACCACTTGTTTGTTCGCCGTCGCGAAGTGTGGTGTCCATTATTTCAATATGGCGTTTGTGTTGGGTCATTTTTATTTTTATTAAGCCGGCTTTTGTAATTCTGTTGAAACACCTGTTGCGTCGCACTCTTCAGCACTTTGTTCTTTACTGAAATTAATATGCGCTGTTTGCAGCAAAAGTTTTTATTTCATCTTTCATTGCCTGTAAATAATCAATATCATCAAAACCATTTGTCATGTTATGTTTCTTGTAACCATTGATAACAAACGATTCCTTTTCACCAGTTGCTAAAATAGAAATTGTTTGTTCGGGTAAATTAATTTCCAATTCAGCTTTTGGATCGGCTTCAATTGCTTTAAAGATCTTATCTAAAAACTCAGGGCTAACTGTTACCGGCAATATACCAATGTTTAAAGCATTGCCTTTAAAAATATCAGCAAAAAAACTTGATACCACTGCACGAAAACCATAATCATAAATAGCCCAAGCTGCATGTTCGCGACTGCTGCCGCTGCCAAAATTTTTTCCGCCCACTAAAATCTTTCCTGAATAAATTGGGTTGTTTAAAACAAAATCTTTCTTAGGTGTATCGTCATTATTGCAACGCCAGTCCCTGAAAAGATTATCGCCGAAACCCTTACGCTCTGTAGCTTTCAGGAAACGTGCAGGAATGATTTGATCGGTATCAACGTTTTCGATCGGTAAAGGAACCGCTGTACTTTTTAATATCGTGAATTTATCGTAAGCCATGATTGAGTTATAAGTTTTAAGTTATGAGTTATAAGTTTTTTAATTGCGTTGTACCTTGTTGACTTGCAACTTGTGCCTTTACAATAAATCTCTCGGATCGGTTACAACGCCTGTAACTGCTGCTGCTGCTGCAACTAAAGGACTTGCCAGCAATGTTCTTGCACCGGGTCCCTGACGTCCTTCGAAATTTCTGTTACTTGTACTTACCGCATATTTGCCCGCAGGAATTTTATCATCATTCATTGCCAAACATGCAGAACATCCCGGCTGACGCAATGAAAAACCTGCTTCGTTTAAAATATCTAAAATACCTTCTTCCTTAATCTGACTTTCTACAATATGCGAACCGGGCACCAACCATGCAGTAATATTATCAGCTTTCTTGCGGCCTTTTACAATTGTTGCAAAGGCACGAAAATCTTCGATGCGCCCATTGGTACAACTTCCCAGAAAAACATAGTCGACTTTTTTACCAATTATTTTTTCATCTTCGGCAAATCCCATGTAGGCCAGCGATTTTTTATACGATGCTTCACCATCTTTTACAGCGGTTGCCAAAGGAATATTTTTAGTAATGCCGGTTCCCAATCCGGGATTTGTACCATAAGTAATTTGTGGTTCAATATTATCGGCATGAAAACTTAATTCTGCATCAAACGCAGCACCGGCATCGGTTTTCAAGGTTTTCCAATAAGCCAATGCTTTGTCCCAGGCTTCACCTTTTGGTGATTTTTCTTTTCCTTTTAAGTAATTAAATGTTGTTTCATCAGGAGCGATCATTCCGCCACGTGCACCCATTTCGATCGATAAATTACAAACGGTCATTCTTCCTTCCATGCTCATGTTTTCAAAAACTTCACCGGCAAATTCAATAAAATATCCGGTAGCACCGCTGGCCGAAATTTGAGAAAGAATATATAAAGGAACATCTTTTGCAACAACACCTTTACCTAATTTTCCGTTGATGGTGATGCGCATTTTTTTAGGCTTCGGTTGCATGATACATTGTGATGATAAAACCATCTCCACTTCGCTTGTACCAATACCAAACGCAATGGCACCAAATGCTCCATGCGTTGATGTATGCGAATCGCCGCAAACAATCGTCATGCCCGGCTGTGTAATTCCATTCTCAGGTCCAACCACATGCACGATACCATTTTTAGGATTATTCAAACCCCAATGAGAGATACCATACTTTGCTGTATTATCTTCCAATGCTTTTAATTGATTGGCAGAAAGCGGATCTTCAACAGGCAAATGCTGATTGATGGTTGGCGTATTATGATCGGCAGTTGCAAAAGTCCTGTCGGGAAACATTACTGAAATCCCTCTTGTTTTTAATCCGAGAAATGCAACCGGACTTGTTACTTCGTGAATAAAATGGCGATCGATGAAAAATACATCGGGACCATCTTCAATTTTTCTTACCACGTGTGCATCCCACACTTTATCGAATAATGTACTTGGCTTAGAACTCATGAATTATTTTTTATAATGGTTAAAAATATTTGAGACCTGAATTATATGTCACGAAGTTCTAGAGAAATTCTAAATTTGAGAAACATTATTTATCTATCATAACTATCGGTATAACCGATTGATCATGGAATTAAGACAACTCAAATATTTTATTCGCAGTGCCGAGGTTTTAAATTTTACCGAGGCTGCCAATGATTTATTCATCAGTCAGAGCACACTTTCGCAGCAAATAAAACAATTAGAAGAAGAGTTAGGCATTTTATTGTTCGACAGGGTTGGCAAAAGAATAAGAATAACAGAAGCGGGAAATTTGTTTCTAACCTATGCCAGACAGGCATTACAGGATACCAAAAATGGCAAGCAAATAATTGAAGACCTGAAAGAACTTAAAACGGGCACTTTAAATATTGGCGTTACCTATGGTTTATCTGCTTTATTAACCGATACGATCGTATCGTTCTCAAAACTTTATCCGCAAATAAAAATTACTGTTGATTTTGGAACATCGGAAGATCTGTTGGAAGAATTAAAAATTGCCAAGATCGATTTTGTACTTTCTTTTCTGCAATTACCTGCTGACGATATTTTTGTTTCCCAGGTTTTATTTGATTCGAAGTTAGCGTTAGTGGTACATCCGTCTCATTCCGTTGCAAAAGAAAAAACAATTGATGTAAAAGATTTACAGAGCATCAGCTTGGCATTACCGGCAAAAGGTTTTAATACAAGAGATTTTTTGGAAGATGCTTTCAAAAAAAATAATATTTCACCGTCTGTAAAAGTTGAATTGAATGATATTAATATGTTGCTTCAATTAGTTGAAACAGGAAATTGGTGTACTGTTTTAACGATGGCCTCGGTAAAAGGAAGACCAGATTTACAAACTATTCCCATCACAGGGATCGATATAACCCGCCAGGCTTCTATTACATGGCATAAAGATGTTTATCGAAAAAAAGCTGCGTTGGTATTTACTGAAATGATTCAATCACAGAAGCATTAAAAAAATTATCGTGTGATTTTTGTTGGATATTTCTATTTGCCGATGCAAAATTTTGAGAAGATATAATCTAACTGGTCTTCACTTGACACCTCACCTGTGATCGATCCTAAATAATACAAGCATTGACGAATATCAAGAGCCAGCAAATCTCCCGGAATATTTTCATCCAATCCTTTTTGAACATCCTGCAATGCAAGATTTAATTTTTGCAACGCTTCAAAATGTCGCGTATTAGTTATAACAACTGATTCGGTATGCACATCACCTTTAACGGCAACGGTTACCAATGATTTTTTTAGTTGATCGATGAACAAATTATTTTTTGCAGAGATAAAAATAATATTATCGAAAGTTGAAAATTTTTGTTTCGAAAAATTATTATCGATATCCATCTTATTTCCCACCAATAAATAAGTAATGCTGTGTTGTTTCAATTCATCTTCACGTTTTTTCAATTCATCTGCATCAATTTGGTTCACATCAAATAAATAAATCACCACATCGGCCTGATGCATTTTTTCGAGACTTCTTTCAATACCAAAATTTTCGATCGAATCTTCTGTATGATGCCTGATACCGGCAGTATCGATCAGTCTGAACAATACACCATCAATATTTAAAATCTCTTCAATGGTATCTCTTGTTGTTCCTGCAATTTCACTTACGATCGCCCTGTTCTCATTCAGCAAAGTGTTTAGCAGCGTTGATTTTCCTGCATTTGGCTTTCCGATGATTGCCACCTGCACACCATTCTTAATTACATTGCCCAGCGCAAATGATTGTAATAATTGTTTGGTATTTTGATGAAGGGTATCAATTAAATCATGTAATTTTTTTCTGTCAGCAAACTCAACATCTTCCTGCGAAAAATCTAATTCTAATTCTATCATTGCCGAAAATTGTATTAATTGTTCGCGCAGCTGATGCAATGAATCCGAAAAACCGCCACGCATATTTTTTAATGCAGCATTTTTACTTGCTTCAGTGTTACTTGCAATTAAATCTGCAACAGCTTCGGCCTGTGTTAAATCCAATTTACCTTTTAAAAAAGCTCTTT
>JAGWPQ010000139.1 GCA_028877045.1 Bacteroidota bacterium
GCCGAACAATATTTCAGTCGTGCATTTGAATTTGGCTACAGCAAAAATGCAAATGAAGCATTGCGTATTTGGGACAAAGAAAAAGTATTGAGCGATGTTGTTTGGGTGATCAGAAAATTTAAACCCGATGTTATCATTGCACGTTTCCCCGGGGATGCAAGAGCAGGGCATGGGCATCATGCGGCATCTTCTATTTTGGCAAATGAAGCATTTAAAGCAGCGGCCGATCCAACAAAATTTCCGGAGCAATTAAAATATGTTGATACCTGGCAAGCAAAAAGAATTTTATGGAACACTTTTAATTTTGGCGGCAATAATACCACCAGCGAAGATCAGTTGAAAATTGATGTGGGTGGTCTGAATCCTTTGCTGGGAGAAAGTTATGGCGAAATAGGCAGCGAAGCAAGAAGCATGCATAAAAGCCAGGGTGAAGGAAGGCCGAGAAGACGTGGATCGATCTATGAATATTTTTTAACAACAGGTGGCGATGCTCCCAAAAATACTTTGATGGATGGAATTGATATCGATTGGAGCAGATTAAAAGGTGGTGAAATTATTGGTCAGAAGATAAATAAAATCATTGCTGATTTTAATTTAGAACATCCTGAAAACTCGGTCGACAGTTTAGTGGAATTATACAAAGTAGTTGAACGGATGGATGATCACGGTATTTGGTGGAATGAAAAACTTAAAGAATTACAAAATATTATTCTGGAATGCAGTGGCATTATTGCTGAAGCTACAAGCGATAACGAATATGCGGTTCGCGGCGAAAAAATGAATGTCAATTTTTTTGTAAACAAACGAAGTAAGGCCAATATTAATTTAGAAAGTATTGCCATGAATTCGGCCGAAACAAATTCGTTTGATTCGGCAATGAATACAACACTTTCCGTAAATCAGAATATCAGTTTTAATAAAACATTTATTGTATCAAACAGTAAACAGTTAACACAGCCTTATTGGTTGGAGAAACCGATGAGTGGTATTGGGATGTTTAATGTGGATGATCAAAGTTTAATCGGACGTGCAGAGAGCGAACCCGCATACATTGCCACATTCACTTTTAAAGCGAATGAAATAAGTTTTATTGTAAATAAACCTGTTCAGTATAAATATACCGATCAGGTGAAAGGGGAACTATATCAACCAATTGTTGTGATTCCGCCGTTGATCGTTTCCTTATCTCCCGATATTTTATTGAACAATGTGAAGCGAGCCAATAAAATAGTTTCAAATCCATCTTTGTACCTGCAATACAAATCGAATTTTGCCGGGAATAGAATTCCGACAACGATTCAATTAAAACAAGGTGATTCAGTCATTTATTCGAAAGATACTTTGATCGACTTTGAAGCCGGGAAAATTTATTCGCTTTCTATGCCATTGAAAAATGTATATCATAAAAATTTGGAACAAAATATTAATGCAGCCATTGAATTAACTGTAAATAACAGCAAGCATGTTTACACACATTATTTAAGAGAGATCAAGTACGATCATATTCCCGACATACATTATTTATACAAAGACAATATTATTGTACTGAATGATGAGATAAAAACAGAGGGCAAAAAAGTTGGCTACATTGTTGGTGCCGGTGATAAAGTTCCTGACGCGTTGCAGCAATTGGGATATGATGTAAAATATTTATCAGAAACCGATCTGACCGAAGATAATCTTAAACAATTTGACGCCATTGTTGTTGGTATCAGAGCATACAATATTTACGAATGGCTGACCAA
>JAGWPQ010000140.1 GCA_028877045.1 Bacteroidota bacterium
CTGATGGATACTTCCAGAAAAGGATCGATGGCTTTAACCGTACCCATAACATCAGCATCGATTGTTCCGTAACTGAAAATATTTTCAATACCGGTACTCATGGTTTTTAAGTAATCATAATCGTTGAAAATAAAAGCTGTGCCTTTATTTATTCGTAAAAAATCAAACAGTTCACCCTTTGCTTTCCTGACACCTTCTTCATTTCCAAAACCTTCCAAATGTGCTTTGCCGCAATTGGTAATGATGCCATGCGTTGGCAATGTATAGGTACAATAACCTGCAATTTCTTTTGGATGATTGGCACCCATTTCAATAACTGCAAAATCAGCATCATCTCTAACATTCAATATGGTTATCGGTACACCGATATGATTATTAAGATTGCCTTGCGTTGTATATGTTTTATAATGCGATGCTAAAACAGCATGCACTAATTCCTTGGTTGTTGTTTTGCCGTTGCTGCCGGTGATGGCAATGAATGGAATATTTAATTGTTGACGATGGTATTTCGCCAATTGTTGCAATGCTTCCAATGCATCATCAACTTTAATTAATCTTTCATCAGCAGCATCTATGTCTTCATCAATTACAGCATAAGCAGCACCCTGTTGCAAAGCGTTTACTGCAAATAAATTACCATTAAAATTCGGTCCCTTCAATGCAAAAAAAATATCTCCATCTTTCAGCTTACGCGTATCGGTTTGAACAGATGGATGCTTTTTATAGATCCGGTATAATGCTTCTGTCGTCACAATAAATAATTTGTTTCAAAATTAAGGGAATGTGAAGAAGTAAGAAGTGAGAAGTGAGAAGTGAGATGTGAGAAGTGAGAAGTGAGAAGTGAGATGTGAGAAGTAAGATGTGAGAAGTAAGATGTGAAAAGTGAAATGTAAGATATTGCTATTTAGATCTTATAACTCCCCCTTCACAGGGGGCTGGGGGGTGGGGCAAAAGAAAACCATCCTCAATTAAGCGGATGGTTTCTTGTTCTGTTTACAGAACTAAGCTGTGTACCTTAACCTTATTTTTTAGCTCTTCTTAACGGGAAGAAGTTGCCTGTTTTAGATTTTGTGGATAATCCTTCAGAAGAACCGAAATGTGTCATAGCACAACGGAAACCAATAGTGCTGCTGCTTTGATCTTCTTCCAGGAAGCGGCGTGAGCCCGGTGTTAACCAGTATGGCCTGTCGTTCCAACTGCCACCTTTTACAACTCTTGATTTATCAGAGATCAAAGTGGTGATGCCATAACCGTATGAGAAATTACTTGTAGAATCACCATCCAGGAAATTAACCGCATACGAATGCTGGTAATTCCTTCTGTTTTTTAAAGCTGAATCAGATTCAGGGATCATTCTTATACGACCTAAACTATCACGCAAATTTCCTTCGCCTTTGCTCATATCCACTTTCATGAATTTATTACCACGGAACGGATTAAAATCATCCACTTCCAAACTTGTCAACGGACGGTAAACATCGGCAACCCACTCACTCACATTACCACTCATATTGTATAATCCAAAACCATTAGGTGCAAATGAAACTACCGGTGCAGGAATGGCAGCATTATCGTTTAAACCGCCTGCAACACCCATATTATCACCATTGCCGCGTTTAAAGTTTGCTAAGAAAGCACCCTGGAAAGCCCCCTTGCGTGTTGAACGTAAATTATCGAAACCATCATTTCCCCATGCATAGATCTGTTTGTTGGCCAGCACTTCTTCGCCGCGTTGTTTAGAGCTTGCTTTCTTTTGCAAGTTTTCCCTTATATAACCGTAAGCAGCATATTCCCATTCGGCTTCTGTTGGTAATCGGTAATCGCCGTATAAAATACCATCATCAAATCTTACAGCAGTTCTTGGACGGCCCTGTGCATCTTTTAACGGATTTGATTTTGATGTGGCTAATTTTCCGGGCTGTACCTGGTATTCGCCCATCAGGTAAGACTTGGTATTGAAATTTTCCTGACCCGCACCGTTCAACTCGGTCTTGATATTATTTTTATTGATGTATTGCCTGTTAATTAATTCTAATTCATTTACACGGTCGGTTCTCCAGATACAATAATCGCTTGCCTGTCTCCAGGTAACACCAACAACGGGATAATAATTATACGCAGGGTGACGGAAATAATATTCTACATAAGGTTCGTTGTACGCTAATTCACTTCTCCAAACCAATGTATCGGGTTTGGCACCTTCCAACACTTTTTCGTATTGAGGGTCGCTGAAAACATTGTCGAGCCAATACAGATATTCGCGATAAGCTACGTTCGACACTTCTGTTTTATCGATAAAGAAGGATGGAACAGTGACACGTTTAGGAATATTATTCCAGTCGGCCATCACGTCTTCCTGTGTGGCGCCCATCGTAAAAGTACCGCCTTGCACAAACACCAAACCGGGTGCGGTTTTAATATCTTTTGGTTTGGCAACGCTAAAATTGCCTTGTGTTTTATCGTTATAATTCCATCCGGTGGTAGCAGATTTTTCCTGTTTCTTCTTGAACAATTTACAGGAGCTTGTTGCACCAACAAGAGTAAGTAACAAAACACAATTTCTTACAACTTTAAAAGCTTGCATAATTGTAATTTAATTTCGTAATCAATAAAAATAAAAGGTAGAATTATTTGTGCGTTGCGAATATAGTGGATTTTAATAAATAGTTCATTGGTTCATGGATTTCTGTTGTTACTAAAAACTTAATTTTAACGAGTATTTAAACTAAGGTAAAGAATTTTTAATTACGATGCATCATTACAATATTTTTGAGTAATACAATCCATGACAAACTACAGAAACATTCTTGCTACAATACTTTTTTTTGCTGTTACTGTTGTTGTTGATGGTCAGCGGATATATACAACTAATTCGGTGTTGTCGACCGGCAGTTGGTATAAAATTGCAGTGAAGCAGGAAGGCATTTATAAAATAGATGTTGCATTCTTAAACAACCTTGGGATCAATACCAATGGTCTCAGTTCTGCTTCTATTCGTTTGTATGGAAATGGCGGTGCCATGTTGGATGAAAATAATGCAGTGCCACGGCAAGATGATCTTTTTGAAAATGCTATCGAAATGTTTGATGGCGGCGATGCTGTTTTTAATAACAACGATTATTTTTTATTTTATGCAGCAGGACCCAATCATTGGTTGAAAGATAGCATCCATCAAAGATTCACGCACCAAAAAAATCTATACAGCGACAGCAGTTATTATTTTATTTCGATTGGCGGCAGCGGCAAAAGGATCAACAGCAAAACAACAAACGCTGTTGCCAATATTGCCGTTAATTCTTTTAATGAAAGATATTTTTATGAGAACGATCTGATCAATTTTTTAAACAGCGGCAAACAATGGTTGGGAGAAGCGTTCAGCACTGCCAATGGAAATTCCCTGAACAGAAATTTTAATGTTGATTTTACGGGATTGATAAATTCGCAACCACTTACTTTGTCTGTAAGTCTTGCCGGGCGCAGTGTTGCGGCCAGCAGCAATTTTACGGTGGCAGTCAATGATCAAGCGGTCTCAACAATAAATATTCCTTCGGTATCCGGATATTTTTTAGATGCCTATGCCACTACTGCTGCGCAAATAAATAATTTTACTGCATCGCAATCAACTTTAAATGTTGCTTTTACTTTTAATGCAGGAACTGCAGGTGCACAGGGTTGGTTGGACTGGTTCGAGATCCATGGCCGCAAAAATCTGGCGATGAATAATGCCGGTCAGTTATTTTTTCGCGACTGGCAATCGGTTGCAAACAATAATATCGCATCATTCACTATCAGTAACACAACCGCATCAACCGAAGTTTGGGAAATAACAAATACTTTGGAACCGCAAAAAATAAACACATCATTCAATAATACTCAAACCAATTTTAATAACGATGCATCGCAGTTAAGAGAATATGTTGCTTTCAACAGCAGCAATTTTTTAATACCAATTGCATTAAATAAGATCAGTAATCAGAATCTGCATCAATCAACAAGATCAGATTTAATCATCATTACGAATTCTTCATTATTAAGCGAAGCAAATCGCTTAGCAGCTTTTCATACTCAGCACGATGGTTATGCGGTAACGGTGGCAACCACCGATCAGATCTATAATGAGTTTTCTTCTGCAACGCCC
>JAGWPQ010000141.1 GCA_028877045.1 Bacteroidota bacterium
CAAAATGCTTGTACCTGCCGTTGTGCCTGTTACCACCGGCTATTCAAGCACAAATGTGCCTTACGTGAATGCAGCAACAATGGAAAATAAAGGTATTGAAGTAAGTATTTCAACAAAAAATTTAACAGGAGTATTTAAATGGAATACTGATTTTAATATTTCATTCAATTCAAATAAAATTCTAAGCCTAAATGGAACCAATCCGTTGTATGTAGATAATTACGGACTGAATGCAAACTTTGGAATAGATCAAACCGGGCATCCTGCCAATGAGTTTTATGGTTATGTGACAAATGGGATATTTCAAACTGCAAAAGAGGTAGCACAACATGCAATACAACAATCCGGAACAACTTCTTATAACAGCACTTCTCCAGGAGACATTCGTTTTGTTGACATGAATAGTGATGGTGTTATTGATGCTACTGACAGAACATATATAGGTAACCCTAATCCTCAGTTTATTTATGGCATGAATAACAGTTTTAATTATAAAGGTTTTGATATGAGCGTTTTCATTCAAGGTGTTTATGGTAATAAAATATTTAATGCCAATAATGTTTATCAGGAAAGTATGTCAATAGCGGAAAATCAAACTGCAAGAACATTGGATAGATGGGAAGGTCCGGGCACAAGCAATTATATGCCAAGAGCCATTTATGGAGACCCTAACCAAAATAATCGAATATCGAATAGATATATTGAAAATGGTTCCTACCTCAGAATAAAAAATATAACTTTTGGTTACACATTCCCAAAACAAATTCTTCAAAAAATTAAGTTCTCCTCTATTCGCATATATACTTCATGTCAAAATGTTTACACATTCACACATTATAGTGGCTTTGATCCTGAGGTAGGTGTTAATGGTGTAGACTATAGTGTATATCCTGTGACAAGAACATTAAGTATTGGATTAAACTTAAACTTATAAAATAATGTATATGAAATATTTTAAAAATATATTATTCATCTTGCTGATTATTTCATTGGTAAGTTGTAAAAAATATCTCGATAAAGCACCTCTGGATACTATTAATTCATCTAATTTTTTTCAGACATCCGATGATGCTATAAATGCGGTTAACGCAGCTTATCAGCCGCTACAAAGACCGAAGTTATACAATATGCGTATGTGGACTTCGGATATTTATGCCGGTAATAGTGTGGTAGGAGCTGGTGGTGGAACTGATGGAATTGAAACAGTTCAGGAGGCTAATTTTACTACTGATCCTTCAAACTCAGGTGTCCTTGATTTGTATCGTGGTCCTTATCCGGGTATCCTTTATTGCAACTTGGTTATTCAAAATGTTCCGGGAATAAATATGGATACAACCTTACGAAACCGCGTAATTGGTGAAGCTAAGTTTTTAAGAGCGAACTATTATTTTATCCTTACCCGCTTTTTTGGTGATGTTCCGTTAATTCTAAAACCACAGACGCCTGCTGATAATTTATATCTTTCACGCACACCCAAGGCACAGGTTTACCAGCAAATAATTCAGGATTTAAAAGATGCGATTAATTTACTTCCGCGAAGAGAGAGTTATAGCGGAGCCGATGTAGGCAGAGCTTCAAAAGGTGCCGCCATAGGAACATTAGCAAAAGTTTATTTAACCCTGGGAGATTATACCAATACAGTTGCATTATGCCAGCAGGTAACTGCACTTGGGTACACGTTAAATGCGAACTATGCAGACAATTTTGATCCTGCCAAAAAGAATTCGGGCGAATCTCTTTTTGAGGTGCAATACAGCGGGCTTACTACTTATGGTTTTTTTGATGATTTAAATCAAGCCTCCTGGACAAGTACTTTTATGGGACCAAGAAATACAAATTTTGTCGGGGGAAGCTGGGGCTGGAATCAACCGACACAGGAGTTTGTAAACAGCTATGAAACGGGTGATGTACGAAAAGATCTTACAATTCTTTATCAGGGCTGTCCAAATTTTGCGGG
>JAGWPQ010000142.1 GCA_028877045.1 Bacteroidota bacterium
CCGGTAAAAATTTTAAATAGAGTGTTCATTCATCAATTTTATTTTTAAGAATTATTTTTAATGATATAAAAGTTTTTATAGTGACTCATTTTTCATTTGAACAGTTATACCAATTCACTCACAAAATATTTTTATCTATCGGTTGCAGTGATGAACATGCAACCACTGCCACCAAAACCTTACTGAGTGCGGATATACGGGGCATCGACAGTCATGGGGTTGCAAGGCTAAGCGGTTATGTTCGATTATGGGAAGTGGATCGTGTGAATGCAAATCCGCAAATAAAAATCGTCCATGAAACGCCTTCAACTGCTGTTGTTGATGGCGATGCAGGATTAGGTTTAGTGGTTGCGCCATTTGCCATGCAGGTTGCTATTGATAAAGCAAAAGATGTTGGCACGGGCTGGGTGAGTGTTTGTAATAGCAATCATTTTGGTATTGCTGGTTATCATGCCATGATGGCTTTACAACATGATATGATCGGTATGGCAATGACAAATGCAAGTGCATTGGTGGCACCAACATTTGCAAAAGAAAGGATGTTGGGAACAAATCCCATTGCAGTTGCAATCCCGGCAAATAAGCAACCAGCATTTGTTGCAGATATGGCAACAACTACTGCAGCCAATGGTAAGTTAGAAATATTGCAACGTAAAAATGAGGACATACCACTCGGTTGGGCGCAAGACAAAGATGGCATTGCGTCAACAGATGCAAACATTATTAAAAAGCAAGGTGCATTATTACCATTGGGGAGTGATAGAGAACATGGGGCGCATAAAGGTTATGCATTGGGAAGTATTGTTGATATTTTTTCAGGAATATTAAGTGGCGGAAGCTATGGTCCATGGGTACCTCCGTTTCCGGCTTATGTGCCCATGCCGGAATATCAGCCGGGCAAGGGTTTGGGGCATTTCTTCGGTGCAATGCGCATTGATGCATTTCGTCCCGCCGATGATTTTAAACAACATATGGATAATTGGATAGAACGTTTCAGAAATGCAGAACCGGCAGAAGGTTATGATAAGGTTTTAATTCCCGGTGATCCCGAAAGAGAAATGGAAATCATCAGGATGAAAGAAGGGATTCCGATTGTTGACTCAGTGGTTGACGATTTGAAGAAACTGGGAGAGAAGTTTTCAATTAATTTTTAATCGGTTAATAGCATCAGAAAAAAATGATTAGATCAATCATCCTGTTTTTTATTTCGAGTTTATTTATTCGTGTAAATTCTTTTGCGCAAAATACCCCATTGCAAAAAATTAATTCAACAACGAATGTTACCAAATATCTGAATGAAAAAAAATGGAATAAATTATTTCCTAATCGTTTCAATATCTCTGCGTATCCTGATCCTTCACGGATCAATAAACCAAAAAAAGATTTTTATTCGTTCAGCGCATTTGTCAGGGCTGCTAAAATGTTCCCGAAGTTTTTAGCCGAAGGAGATGCTGTTACGCAGCGTCGGGAACTTGCCGCTTTTCTCGCCAACATATCGCACGAAACAAGTGGTGGATGGGATGATGCAGAAGGCGGTTATTATAGTTGGGGACTTTATTATACCGATGAGAAAGGCTGCGAAAACGGCTGTGCATTTTATTCTGATACGTCAAAGAAAAAATATTTGCCCGTTGCAGAAAAGTCATACCACGGCCGGGGCCCAATGCAAATAAGCTGGAATTATAATTATGCGCAATTCAGCGAAGCTTATTTTGGCGATAAAGATATTTTATTGCAACACCCCGAAAAGGTTAATGAAGATCCCGTGCTTTGTTTTGCTTCGGCTATCTGGTTTTGGATGACGACACAATACCCAAAACCATCTTGTCATGATGTTATCTGCAAAAAGTGGATACCCAATGCAAAAGATTCAGCAAACGGGAGGTTGCCCGGATTTGGCGCAGTTGTTAACGTAATCAATGGTGGCATTGAATGCGGCGAAAATCATTCGGACAATACAAAATACCGCTATGGGTTTTATAATTTCTTTTGTAATTATTTAAAAGTATCTGTGGGCGATAACGCAGAATGCAGTACACAAAAGCGTTTTGGTTTATAAACAATTTTTTATAGAAACAACAGGGATGTTCAGTAAAATTTTAAAAAGAGCTGTCATCACACCTTCCGAATTAAAATTCAATTTTTTGGTGTTCTTCATAATCGAAAGGTATGGTAATGAAAATGCCGGATTTACCAACTTTTGTTGAGCCTTTTACAGAAACCAATACTTCCTTATTTAAAATGACTGCAAAGGAATTTTTCAAAATATCCTTCCAGTCAATATCCATTTTTGCAGGAATATAAAACTCTGATCGTTTGGCAATGTGCATGAGGGTGTCCAATTTAAATTTGCCCAGATAATTGTTGTTGATAAAAACATCACAATCCACTTTTTTGAGCGACACGTTAAAATCGTTGGGATTATAATAATTCAAATCCAGCGATAGGGAGGACTTGCCGGTTCCCGCATTCTCAATATTCAGGTTTCTTACACCTCTGTAATCAAATCCTTTTGGTTTTTGGCAGGCCACCAAAATGGTTAGAATAAGGGCAAATAAAGAGGTCTTTTTCACGATGAAATATTTTATGCAAAGTAGGGGAGAAAGCCCGGATTTCAAGAAATAGTTACCATGAAAAGGGCTACTTTTGTTACTAAAAAGATTAGGAATTCAATACATTTTGGTACAAAAAACAATTGTCAATAATATTGGGTAATATTATATTTTAAATAATGATTGATAATTA
>JAGWPQ010000143.1 GCA_028877045.1 Bacteroidota bacterium
ATCAGCTGTAGCAACACCATATAATGCCATTTTTTGCTGATCGAGATTAATATCTAATTCCGGTTGGCCAATATTATGTATCACACCCAGATCTTCGATACCGTTTACATTTTTGAGGATATTATAGACATCATTCACTTTTTCTTCCATATAATTTAAAGAATCGCCATATACTTTTACGCAAATAGATCCTTTAACACCCGATACAGCTTCTTCCACATTATCCATAATGGGTTGAGAAAAATTAAGATTCACACCCGGCAATACAGATAATTTTTCATTCATCCGGTCGATCAATTCTTCTTTCGACATTTTAGGATTCCATTCCGATTCAGGATAAAGCATTACCGAAAATTCGTTGTTATAAAATCCTGCCACATCGGTACCGTCATCAGGCCTTCCTGTTTGCGATACACAATATTTTACCTGCGGGAATTGAATTAATATTTTTCTTGCTTTAGCAGACATTTCAACCGATTTATCCAAAGAAATACTGTAAGGTGTTTGAATGCGCAGCCAGATAGAACCTTCGTTTAATTCTGGCAAAAATTCGGATCCTAAATATTTGAAAGAATAAATTCCAATCACCATCACTATCAAAGCCAATGGTATAATTAATTTACGATGCTTGAATGCTCTTGTAAACCCATTCAACATAAAACCGGTAAGATGATGAACGAAAGGATTATGTTTTTCATGAACATTTTTATTCAATAACAAGCTAATTAATACCGGAACCAAAGTAAGTGTTGTGATTAATGCACCTAATAATGCAAATCCCAAAGTATAGGCTAAAGGAGAGAACATTTTTCCTTCAACTTTCTGAAAAGCGAATATGGGTAAGAGCCCTGTAATGATAATAACTTTTGCAAAGAAGATGGCTTTGCCTAATTGTGCCCCATGATTTTTTATTAAACCTAATTTGGCAATTTTATTAAAGCGCGACATGCCCATTTCCATCGACTTGGTATCCAATATCACAAACATCCCTTCCACCATTACCACTGCACCATCGATGATGATACCAAAGTCAACTGCACCAAGCGAAAGCAGGTTGGCACTCATTCCCATCAAACTCAAACAAATGAATGCAAACAGCAGCGCCATTGGAATAATGATAGAAACGATTACTGTTGTTCGCCAGTTAAACATGAATAACGACACCAGTAATGTTACCAATAAAATTCCTTCAACTAAATTATGTAACACAGTATGTGTGGCGTATTCAATCAGATCAGAACGGTCGTAATAAGGCACAATTTTCGTGTCGGCAGGTAAAACAACTTCATTTAATTTATTGATCTGTTTTTTTATAGCATCAACAACTTTCGAAGGGTTTTCGCCTTTACGCATCAATACAATGGCTTCAACAACATCAGCTTCATCGGTAGTAATTCTTTTTCCGGTTGAATCTTTTAAACCATCGGCCCGCGCAACCCAACCTAATCTTGGCACATTAGATATTTCTACATCGGCAACATCTTTTACCAATACAGGCACTCCGTTGGTATTGGTAATGATGATGTTTTTTATTTCGTTGATATCATTCAATAAACCAATTCCCCGTACAACATAAGCCTGATTATTTTCAATAATGATATCACCGCCGATATTGATATTTGTTTTTTGTACTGCGGTATAAACATCTAAAGGGGTGATACCCAATGAAGTTAATTTTCCGGGATCAACTTTTATTTCATAAGTCTTTGTTTTGCCGCCGAAACTTACCACATCAC
>JAGWPQ010000144.1 GCA_028877045.1 Bacteroidota bacterium
CCGAATCGGGCAGGTTATCAATTAATGTCCGGAAAAGATTGCGTTCATGCTTAATGGTTTCCTGCGCTTTTTTTATTTCAGTGCTATCACGAAATATTGCAAAAGTCCCAACCACCATGTCGTTCTCGAACTGAGGGGCAGCGGTAATTAAAATATTTTTCTTAGTCCCATCCTTCAAAACTATTTCGCTTTCATATTCAGTTGCCTTGCCTGCTAATCTTTCTTTTGTTTGAGTTAAAATAAAATCAAAACTTTCTTTGGTAAAAAACTTATCGAGCCTTACCCCATTCAATTCTCCTTTACCAACTCCGAATATTTTTTCGGTCGCAGCATTTGCAAAAACAAATCGTTCGTTCGTATCTGCTATACCAACTCCTTCACCAATATTTTCAATCACATAACTGTAATTTGCTTCTTTCAGTTTATGTGCTGCCATACTTTTTTTCAGAGGCAGATATAAGAATATATAAATAACAGGAAAAATCAGAATGGAAAGAATTGATGAATCTATTAATGCTTCGGTCCAATCAGAAAAAGTTGGCAAATATCTTAATAACAACATGATCGATGTTTCACCAATAAAAATAGAAGCCGCTATCAGAAGAAATATATTTTTTTCTGTTTCAATAAAACGTTCAATCTTAATTAATAGTTTTTTGTACATCGAAGTTTTCGATAACCGGTAGTGCAAATCTTTTCCAAAATTGTCTGATTTTATTTTCATAAGATTCGCAGGGGGTTAATTATTATTTTAAAAGTAGAATGGATTTTATATTTTAATTGTAAAGAATCATACGCAATGATTGTAGTCATAAACATTACATCAATAAATTACCGTTCAACTTTATAGTAAAATAATCAATTTTACAGTAGCTCTTTTAATTTTTTTTTCAGGAAATATTTAATTGCCCGGCGAGTTATCTTTCCATCCCCACAAATGCAGGCAGGCATAGGTTCTGAAGGGAATCCATTTCGCCGATATCTTCAGCATTTTTTCTTTCAATATCTTTTTATCGGCTTCATTTAATTTATAAATTTTGATCATGGCTTGTCTGATTCCCAGATCATCCACAGCAAAAACATCTTCTCTACCCAGGCTAAACATCAATAACATTTCTACTGTCCATCTGCCCACTCCTTTTATTTGTGTAAGCAATTCGATGATTTCTTCATTTTGCATTTTCAATAACATTTTGTCGTTTATTTTATTTTCTATGCAGAACGCTGCTACGTTTTTTACATACCCAACTTTTGCATTCGATAATCCGATAGCCCGCAATTCTTCGAATGAAGAATCTAATACCTGCTGCGGTTTTGGTTCCTTACTATTGTATAATTTGAGGAAGCGATGAAAAATAACGCTGGCAACTTTTGTATTTAATTGCTGGCTCATGATACTTGCCATTAACCGCAACGGGATATTTTGCCGCAATTTCAGTTCGTGCAATTCATCGCCGATGATTTTTGCCAGCTTTTTATCTTTTTGTAAATGTTCAATGTAACTCATAAGCCCAAGTTAATTAATTTAGAGCTGATGCAAAAACAAGTGATACAAACCGGCGATGGAAGCAACAGCATTTTTATTCCTGAAATGAATGTTGCCTATCACAGCATTCATGGTGCTGTGCAGGAAAGCAATCATGTTTTTATTGAAGCCGGTTTAAAACCATTGCTGCATCAACATCAAACAATCAAGATTTTTGAAATGGGTTTTGGTACAGGACTGAATGCATTGCTTAGTTTGCAAACTGCTGTGCTGCATCAACAAAAAATAGATTATACAACCGTTGAATTATTTCCGCTGACACCTGAAGAAGTAGTCGAATTAAATTATACTGATGAAAATTTTGTACAACTTCACCGATGCGATTGGGAAAAAGATATGGTGTTGAATGATCGCTTCAGTATTCATAAAACAAACCAATCGCTCATCAATTATTCGACCGATAAAAAATTTAATCTGGTTTATTTCGATGCATTCGATCCCAACACACAACCCGAATTATGGACGAAGGAAATTTTCGAAAAATTATTTTTGATGATGGAGCCTAACGGGATCTTGGTTACTTATTCAAGCAAAGGAATTGTTCGAAGAGCCATGCTGGAAGCTGGTTTCAGTGTAGAAAAAATTCCTGGGCCGCCGCATAAAAGAGAAATGATACGGGCAAGAAGATGACTGAAAACAGGTTTACCATGATCCATCACCCATGAACTATGACCCAAAATTTACTTAGCTTCAACATTAAATCATTCACCATGAAATATTTTCTTCTGTTTCTATTTTTCGTTGCAATTAATTCATCGGTTTTCTCGCAGGATAAAAACGAAAAAGCCATCCGCAAAATTTTAGAAGATCAAAATGCTGCATGGAACAAAGGCAATTTAGATTCATTCATGATCGGTTATTGGCAAAATGATAGTTTGATGTTTATTGGTAAAAGCGGACCAACTTACGGTTACAATAAAACATTGGAGAATTATAAAAAGGGTTATCCCGATACGGCACACATGGGCAAGTTTACTTCCACCATCATCAGCATAAAAAAATTATCGAACGATTATTATTTTGTTCTCGGCAAATGGTTTTTAAAACGAACCGTTGGAGATGCAGGGGGGCATTATACTTTGCTCTTCAGGAAAATTAATGGCCAGTGGAAAATTATTGTTGATCACAGTTCTTGACGATTCAACACATTAATATTTCTTTAAATCGTTTTTACTTCATCTAACTTTACACCACACCTAAACTATATTTTATGATACTCATCATTCTCGGCATACTCATTTTTGTTGCCGCCTTCTCTGTAAAAACCATGAACCCTCCTTTATCGCATTACTCCGGTACTGTCAGAACTATTGGATTAGTTGTAATTGCGCTGGGCATTCTTACTTCCTGCATCAAACAAATCGATCCGGGACAAATTGGTGTAAAAACCTTATTTGGTAAAGTACAGGATGATGTTTTGACAAGCGGTTTAAATTTTATCAATCCTTTGGTTGAAGTAAAAACCATCGATATAAAAACACAGAATTATACCATGAGCGGCGTGCACAACGAAGGTGATGTTGCCGGCGATGATGCGATCCATGTTTTAACCGCCGATGGTTTGGAAGTAGTGATAGACCTCACTGTTTTATACCATGTTCAACCAACAGAAGCACCAAAAATTGTGAGAGAAATTGGATTGGATTTTAAAAATGTTATTGTGCGTCCCGTAACACGTACCAAGATCAGGGATAATGCTGTGTATTATACTGCCGTTGATTTATACTCGACGAAGAGAGATGAATTTCAGGCAAGAATTGTAAAAAGCATTGAAAACAATTTGAAAGAACGCGGATTAATTTTAGAACAATTATTGGTACGCAACATTACGTTGCCTTCAACAGTAAAAGCATCTATCGAAGAAAAAATCAAAGCAGAGCAGGATGCGCAAAAAATGGAATTTGTTTTGCAAAAAGAAAAACAGGAAGCCGAACGTAAACGTGTGGAAGCTCAGGGTATTGCCGATTACCAGAAGATCATCAGTTCCGGCTTAGGCGATAAACAATTGCAATACGAAAATTTGCAGGTGATGAAAGGATTGATCACTTCACCCAATGCAAAAGTTATTATCATGGGTGGAAATAAAAGCCCGGTAATATTGGATACTAAAGGAAATTAAATTTATTACACGAATTGTGTTTTATTCTTTAATATTCTTAAAAATAATATAAACAGAAACGTTTGTCAGACTTGTCGAAGTTGATTTGTCAAAAATAAAAACATTTCGGAAAGCTGAATATTGACCAACAATCTTTACTTTCTTAATTCGTGTAATTCGCAAAAATTCGTGTAATAATTATTCGGGAATATTCAAG
This sequence comes from Bacteroidota bacterium, assembly GCA_028877045.1. Taxonomy (GTDB): domain Bacteria; phylum Bacteroidota; class Bacteroidia; order Chitinophagales; family Chitinophagaceae; genus CAIQDX01. The sequence continues at coordinate 3,862 of JAGWPQ010000144.1, forward strand.
GGTTTCTTCCATAACCTTATCATCAGCCAAATAAAAATGATGGTACTTATTAATAACCACAGGTAAAAAATAATATTGCCTGCGGTTATTTTTTGTTCAACAAAAGCATAACCAAATTGTATTCCGGCAGTGGTATTACTAATTAACCACACCACAATAATTGAAATACTGTTGACTATCCGTATTAAATATGCTCTTACTTCAGGTTCCAAATAAAAATATTAAAAGAGATTATTAATCTAAACTCTGGTTTGCTGTTGCCGCGAGTTTTAATATCCTGTCGAATTGTGCCGGTGTCAGATCGTTATAAAAATAATAGATCGGATCAACAGGAACCCCGTTTTTGTGCACTTCATAATGACAATGTGCACCTGTACTTTTTCCTGTGTTGCCAACATACCCGATCACTTCACCACGTTTAACACTTTGTCCCACTTTCGATTTTACACGATACATGTGGCCATACAATGTTTGATAACCATAGCCGTGATTGATCACCACATCATTTCCAAAACCACCGCTGCTGTATCCTGCTTCTTTTACAGTACCATCGGCAGTTGCATAAATGGGCGTACCAACAGGTGCAGTAAAATCGAGGCCTGCATGAAACCTGCGCACTTTATATATCGGATCGATACGGTTACCAAAACCGCTTGCAATACGCGTTAAATTTTTATTGCTTACCGGTTGAATGGCCGGGATAGCCAATAATAATTTTTCTTTATGCTTCACCATATCATCAACATCATCAAAACTCTTTGACTGATATGCGACACGCAACGATAAATTATTTAACTGCTCACCCATACTGTGCACCAATTCATCTTCACTCATACTTTGCACCAGCGTAACTTCTTTTTTTATTTCACTATCTTTTATACGGGCACTGTCGGGCACAGGTGCTGCTTCAAATATGGAACGATAAACAGAATTATCTCTGTTTTCCAGTTCGCTCATCTGCAATTCCAACTGTTTTATTCTTTCCTGAAATACGGAATAGTTTTCTCTCATCGCATCATTTTCCTGACGCAATAATTTTTCTTTCGGGCTGTCAACATATCTGAAAACGATCAACACAATAATTAATCCTGTAACGATCGATGCGGCAATGAATCCAAAAAATTGCAATATCCTTACACGCAGCGGGGTTTCCAGCTTTTCATATCGAAGCGAATGCGTATTATAATAATATTTTATTTTTTTCAATGCCATTATTATAAGTAGTTCATAGGTTATGGTTCATAGATCATGGTTCACAGGCAATAGTTAAAGGTTGTACCATGAACCATGACCCATGAACTATTTCCCTTTCCCTTACCTTTGATGCCTTAATTTAGCCAGCAAATATAACCGTAATCAACACTAACAAATAGTAAAATTTGGATTTAATATGATGAGCAGTTCCGAAATACGCCAACAGTTTTTAGATTTTTTTAAATCAAAACAACATCAGATCGTTCCATCAGCACCTATCGTTATAAAAAATGATCCCACATTATTATTCACCAATGCCGGGATGAACCAGTTCAAAGATTATTTTCTTGGAAATAAACAACCGCAATATAAACGTATTGCCGATACACAAAAATGTTTGCGTGTAAGCGGTAAACACAACGATCTGGAAGAAGTGGGCGTTGACACTTATCATCATACCATGTTCGAAATGCTGGGCAACTGGAGCTTTGGCGATTATTTTAAAGCCGAAGCCATTGCATGGAGTTGGGAATTGCTGACTGAAGTTTATAAATTGGATAAAGATCGTTTATACGTTACCATTTTTGAAGGCGATGCAAAAGAAGGTTTGCCAAAAGATGAGGAAGCATTTAACGAATGGAAAAAAGCAATTGGTGAAGACCGCATTTTATTGGGAAATAAAAAAGATAATTTTTGGGAGATGGGCGATACAGGCCCATGCGGACCATGCACCGAAATACATTACGACAGCAGAAGCGATGAAGAAAGAAAATCAGTTGCCGGAAAAACTTTGGTGAATAACGATCATCCGCAGGTAATTGAAATTTGGAATAATGTTTTTATTCAATTCAACCGTTTAAAAGACGGATCGCTGGAACCCTTGCCTGCAAAGCATGTTGACACAGGTATGGGTTTTGAACGTTTGGTTCGTGTGATTCAAAACAAAACATCAAATTATGATACCGATGTTTTTACAGGAACGATTGAAGCGATAGAAAAATTAGTTAATAAAAAATACGATTACAGCGATAGCAAACAAGCCGTTGCATTTCGTGTGATTGCCGATCATATTCGTGCTATCAGTTTTACCATTGCCGATGGGCAACTTCCATCAAATACAGGCGCAGGTTACGTTATAAGAAGAATTTTACGCAGAGCAGTTCGTTATTATTATTCTTATCTCGATTATAAACAACCATTGCTGCATCAGTTATTACCAACATTGGCAAAACAATTTGAAAATGTTTTTCCTGAATTAAATCATCAGTTAGATTTTGTAAGTAAAGTTGTGAAAGAAGAAGAAGATGCATTTTTGAGAACGTTGGCATCCGGAATTAATCGGTTCAATTCGTTTATAAAATTAATTGAAGAAACTCCATCAGGAGGACTAGTAACTAATGAGCCTGCTTGGGAATTAACCCCCGAAAAAAAAGTTGTTCCAATTACAGAAAAATTTTATCCAAAAATTGATAATGTTCTTCCAGGTGCTTTTGCTTTTGAATTAAATGATACTTACGGGTTTCCTATTGACTTAACACAATTAATGGCAAGTGAAATTGGTTGGAAAGTTGATATGCAAGGTTATGAAATTGCATTAAAAGGACAGAAAGAAAGAAGTCGAGCAGCAAGTTCAGTAGATACAGAAGATTGGGTAAACGTACATGATCAAAGCCTTACAGAGTTTGTTGGTTACGATGTTCTGGAAGTAAAAACAAAAGTGGTTAAGTACCGGAAAGTAAAAGCCAAAGGAAAAGAAGGTTATCAAATTGTTTTGGCAGCAACGCCTTTTTATGCCGAGAGCGGCGGTCAGGTTGGCGATACGGGCACACTCACGATTCACGATTCACGATTTTCGATTTATGATACCAAGAAAGAA
>JAGWPQ010000145.1 GCA_028877045.1 Bacteroidota bacterium
AAGATGGATGGGCGGGCCGATGGATTATACGCCGGGAATTTTTCACATGAAGCTTACACAGTTTGATCCGAATAAAAAAGAAATGGTACATACAACACTTACCAAACAACTGGCTTTGTATGTGGTTATTTTTAGTCCGATACAAATGGCAGCCGATATGCCCGAAAATTATGAAGCACATTTAGATGCTTTTAAATTTATTGAAGATGTCGCAGTTAATTGGGATGACACAAAGATATTGGAAGCCGAGCCCGGTGATTATGTGACCATTGCACGCAAAGCAAAAAATACAAACGATTGGTTTGTTGGTGGCATAACTGATGAGAATGCAAGAACATCGACGATTGATCTTAATTTTTTAGATGCCAATAAAAAATATGAAGCAACTATTTATCACGATGCCGAAGATGCACACTACGACAGCAATCCGGAAGTGTATGTGATTGAAAAGAAAATTGTTGACAACAAAACAATTTTAAAATTAAAAGAAGCAGCCGGAGGTGGTTATGCAATTAGTTTGAAGAGGATGTAAAAAGCCGAATAACGTACAAAGCCTTGAAGAGTGCGACGCCGGTAAAGTTGAATAGCATACTGCAGCTGGTTACATAAAAATTATTTCATTTTTAAATTGATGAATTATATTTAATCAACCTTTTTAAAATGGATATCGAACAATTAAGAGAATACTGTTTGCAAAAACCCGAGGTGGAAGAAGCATTGCCTTTTGGTCCGGACACTTTGGTTTTTAAAGTGAATAATAAAATATTTTTATTGGTTTCCCTGGATGCACATCCCCTGCAGTTTAATGTTAAGTGCGATCCTGACTTGGCCATCGAATTACGAGAAGAATTTCCCTCGGCCGTTTTGCCCGGTTACCACATGAACAAAAAACACTGGAACACGATTATTGTTGACGGAACGATTACGAATAAACAATTGCAGCAGTTTGTCGATCATTCCTATCAATTGGTAAATAAAACCAAGAAGAAATAAACTTATTAGTTGATATATTCTCCTCTCAATTGCATCTGTTATATTTGCAGCACAACAAGAGTTAGTAAAAATGACGATCAGTTATAATTGGTTAAGTGAATATTTGCCGGAAACAATCGATCCGGAAAGATTATCAAAGATACTTACATCCATTGGATTGGAAGTGGAGAGTTTGGAAAAATACGAGAGTATCAAAGGCGGATTGGAAGGGTTGTTAATTGGCGAAGTATTGGAATGCGAACAACATCCTAATGCCGATAAATTAAAAGTCACTAAAGTAAATACCGGCAAAGAAATTTTACAAATTGTTTGCGGTGCGCCCAATGTTGCAAAAGGCCAGAAAGTAGTGGTAGCAACGGTTGGCACAACAATTTATCCCGTTGGCGGCGAATCCATCACAATGAAAGTTGCAAAGATCAGAAGCGTTGAAAGTTTTGGAATGATATGCGCTGAAGATGAAATTGGTTTGGGGTCAAGTCATGCAGGAATAATTATTTTGCCTGAAGATGTGGTGGTTGGCACACCTGCATTAAATTATTTTAATCCATACAACGATTGGATCTATGAAATCGGTTTAACACCAAACCGCATGGATGCCATGAGCCATTTGGGTGTTGCAAGAGATGTTTGTGCATACTTAACGCATCACAATAAAAAAGAAACAAAAGTAAAATCGCCGTTCAATAATTCTTTTAAGGCCGATAATAATTCGCTTCAGTTTAAAGTAACCATTGAGAATGAAGAAGCTTGTCCGCGGTATTCCGGAACAACGATCAGCGGTGTTACAGTTGCGCCATCGCCGCAATGGTTGAAAGATAAATTAACTGCCATTGGTTTGCGTTCCATCAATAATATTGTTGACATCACTAATTTTATTTTACATGAAACAGGTCAGCCTTTGCATGCATTTGACGCAGATGAAATTGCTGGCCAGCATGTCATCATAAAAAATCTTCCGGCACAGACTTCGTTCATCACACTTGATGAAAAAGAAAGGAAATTAAGTGCTAATGATCTGATGATCTGTAACGGCAACAGCGAACCCATGTGTATTGGCGGCGTGTTTGGCGGATTGCACAGTGGCGTAAAAGAAACAACTAAAAATATTTTTTTAGAGAGTGCATGTTTTGATTCAACTGCGATCCGTAAAACATCGGTGCAGCACGGATTAAGAACTGATGCAGCAACACGTTTCGAAAAAGGCGTTGATATTTCCAACACGGTAAATGTTTTAAAACGTGCGGCATTATTAATTAAAGAAATTGCCGGCGGCGAAATATCGAGCGATGTGATTGATGTGTATCCAAAGCCAAAAGAAAAAACACAGGTTGCAATAAAGTATCATTACTTAAAAAAATTAAGCGGCAAAAATTATCACCAGGATGCAATTACACGAATTCTGACTTCGTTAGGATTTGAAGTCATTAAAGAAGGTATTGATGAATTGTGGGTTGCGGTTCCGTTCAGCAAACCAGATATTAGTTTACCCGCTGATATTGTTGAAGAGATTTTGCGTATCGATGGTTTGGATAATATTGATATTCCAACATCCATAACTATTTCGCCATCGGTTGAAGTGGCAGGATTGAAAGAAACATTGAAAGAAAAAATTTCTAATTATTTGGTCGGATTAGGATTCAATGAAATATTCACCAACTCTATTACCAACAGCAAATATTTCGGCGAAGAAGTTTTGCAATCAACAGTTAAGATGATCAATAATCTGAGCGCCGAATTGGATGTGTTGCGGCCATCGATGCTGGAAACAGGATTAGAAATTATTGCGTACAATATCAACCGGAAAAATAATAATCTTCAGTTCTTCGAATTTGGTAAAACATACGCCGGCAAAGAGGTTGGCCATTATAAAGAAGACGAGCATCTGGCTTTATATTTAACCGGATCGAATCATGAAGAAT
>JAGWPQ010000146.1 GCA_028877045.1 Bacteroidota bacterium
AAGATTTTTAATACGCTTTCTTACAAAATTCATTATTGCTCCTGTGAATTATTTAATAAAATAGTTGCAGGAGTTTTTTTATTATAATATAATTGTAAAAAACTAGTAACAATTGAATAATAAATTTTTGTAGTCTAAAAAGCCTCAAATTAAGTTAACACAACATTCTACATTTGTTACAGTTACATTGATTGTCGCTCTTTAGCTTACAATAATTGTTCGTAAATGCAGCCCCCCATTTGAACATGAAACATCGAAAATTAAAAATATTTATTTCTGTTGCTTTTACATTTACGGTTGCAATACTGCTTACCTTTTTTCTGGTTACATATTACAGTTTAAATAAAACACTGAGCCAAAGTAAAGACGAGAAAGAAGTTCTGAAAATGATGCTTCATCTTGATAATCTGCAAACTTATTCTACAGATATCGAATCCTTAGAAAGGCCCCATGAAATTGAAAAGGATCCCCAAAAATTTTTCATCCGGTTTGCAACTACCGAAGAAAATTATAAAAAACAATTAGACGAACTGTATGCACTAAAAGATATTAATGGGTTGCCTGATAGTGTTTTTTTAAATCTGAAAACATTATCCGAAAAACGATTGGCATTCTCGAAGCAAATGCTGTTATTAAGTGCAAAAGGAGATCTAAATGCTGTATCGGAATTATTGGTTAAAGAAGATCAATTTGATTTACCTGTAAAGAATGAAATTAAAAATATATCCGATTCGGGCAGAGCCATCCTTAAAAAATTTCAGGAAGAATATAATTCAAAGGCACAGGAAACTTACAAACTATTCGGGTTGTTATCAGTGATTGCTTTTGTTGTAATTAGTTTTTTGTTTTACAGAATATGGAAGAATACTGATGCTGTTTCGGAAAAGAAATTTCTGCAAAACTTAGTTGAACATTTACCGGGCATTTTTTACATGTACAACCGTAATGGAAAATTTAAAATGTGGAATAAGAATTTTGAAAAAGCCCTTGGATATTCTTTTGAAGAAATTAAAGAAATGCATCCTGTCGATTTCTTTGAAACCGACGAAGGGAAGGCATTTTGCAGAAAGAGAATTGAGAAAATTTTTCATGGCGAGAATCCCGGCCGTGGCGAAGTAACATTATTTTCGAAACAGAAAGAGCGCATTCCTTTTATGGTTGACGGATGGATGTTTGACTATAACGGGGAACTGAATTTAGTTGGTGCCGGACTTGATTTAAGAGAGATCAAACGAAGTCAGGAGATCGTCTATAAAGAAAAAGATTTCCTAGATAAACTTGTAAATAATTTACCAGGCATTTTTGTTATGTATAAACAAAATGGTGAATTACTGAAATGGAACAAAAATTTCGAATCAATTTTTGAGTATGCCGGTGAAGAAATAAAGGATCTGAAAGCAACTGATTTCATTGCGGAGGAAGACCTTGAAAGCAATGAAATCAGGGTGTCGGGCGTTATAAATGATAAAAAATTATTTTCACGTGAAGGATATCTGATCACAAAAAACAAACAAAGAATATTATTTGAAATAAGAAGTTGGCCAATCGATTATAAAGGTGAAATGGTTATCGTTTCTCTTGG
>JAGWPQ010000147.1 GCA_028877045.1 Bacteroidota bacterium
ATATTTTTTCCACATCTCCCTGCTCACCACACCATGCAAAGCACTTACGCCATTTGCTTTTCGTGCAAAACGCAATGCAGCCAGAGAGTGATTGAACTGATCATCAGTTGTTCCTGTTATTTTTCTTACTTCATCAATACTTAATCCGCAGAAATAACTCATCTTATGACACAAATACAAATCATGTTTTTCGTTACCTGCTTCTTCAGGAGTATGTGTTGTAAATACCAAATGTTCTTTTACTTTTTCTACACTTTTAAATTTATTCAATAAATAAAATGCAGAAGAAATTCCATGAGCTTCATTCAAATGATATACATCGGGATTAAAACCAATTTCGTCCATCAGCTTTGCACCGCCAACTCCCAATAAAATAAATTGAGCAACTTTAGTTGCAACATTTGCATCGTATAAACGATGACTGATCGTTTGAGAAACATAATCGTTCTCAGGTAAATCGGTAGTTAATAAAAAGAGCGGTGCACTTTTAAAAGTTTCGGGATTAAGATATAATGCCTTCACCCAAACCGGATGATCGTGAATTAAAATCTGAAATTTGATCCCTGTATCTTCTAAAAAAGAATAATTTTTTTCCATCCATGCAGGTTGCAAACTCTGATCCTGGTTTCTTGTCTGATCGTAATAACCATATTTCCACAAAATACCGATGCCCACTAAATTTTGTTTTAGTTCATAAGCACTGCGTAAATGCGAACCGGAAAGAAAACCTAATCCACCGCTATAGATCTTTAAGGGTTGATGAATAGCAAACTCCATAGAAAAGTAAGCTGCTTTCTTCGAATACTGATCGTCGATTGAATAAGGAACCTGGTAACTTCTAAAATTCATAAACTATTGTTTCGTTGAACAAATTTTTGGAGCTGCAATATAAAGGCTTTTCAGCAAAATGTACTTTTTACACATTAAATTGTGGAGAACCTGAATTACAACCGTGTTTCAATCATCAAATGTAATGCAAGTTTGAATAAATGGACTTTGCAGATATGAGTTGTTGTTCACAATAAAAAATTTATTCAATTATCTTTTTCTCGCAGGTTTGGTTTCTTTTTTTCTGATGAATGTGTCATCAAAAAAACAATTCATCCCACGGCGGTTACCGCAACTTCCTTTTTCTTTAATGGTAATGCTGTTACCGTCGAAAGTAAAATCAATCACGCAGGGATCCCCGCCTTCTGCATATAAAGCTGTAGTGGGTGTTTTCATCTTCATCACGCCTTTTAATTCGCCGGTACAGGAACCTTCTTTCTTTTCGAAATGAATGAAGAATAAATAACTGTTTGCATTTTTTCCATCGCGCAACGAAATAAAATTCTTTTTATCCTTTATATAATTACCGCTTAGTTTATTTTTATGCGGCAAAGTATCGATAGGATTAATGATTACACTGTTCTTTTTTTCGTCTTCATTGCTGTCGTTAACCACTACCATAAAATTACCGCTGTTGTTGTACACCCAACCAACACGTGTAAACTGTAATTGTTTATCGGCATTTAATTTTTCGCGGCTGATCAAAAAAGTAGGTTCCCTGTTAACAGAAACAAAACGGCTGTATTCGTCATCATCATTATTATTCAGCAATTCTTTGGCTGCAAGGAATTTGTTTTTCTTATCCAAAACAAATGTTGCAAGCATCGTTTTTTTATGCAGCGTAAATGTTGCCAATAAATATATCTCTTTTTGTTTTTCGATCCTGCCAACAGGCTGTATGATGGTTTGCTCATCGGTGACCTTCATTTTATTCAATGCACTGTCCGGAATGAATTGTGTGAACAGTTTATAACCAATGATGGTACTGTCCGCATATTTGGTCAATGTAGAATCGGCTGTCGTAAATTGTGTTTCGATTAATGGGAATACTGTAATAAAATCAGTTATTTTTACAGGTGAGTTGCCTGACAGATCGATCTTTTTTTGTTTGCAACTGAAAGCAAAAAAAACAAGTAATAAGATCAAATAATTTTTCATGAGAAGATTTAATGCCTTAAAAATAATATTTCTGCAGTTAGTTTTATTGTTTATTATCGTGAATATCAAAATAAATTTATTTCAGAACAAATAATGAGTCAACAAAATTTTCATAGCGATAATTCTTTAAGTGAAGTTCACGAAACGGTTGATACCACACAACATCGCAATGGATGGAGAAAAGGTTTGGCTTATATCGGCCCGGCATATCTGGTAAGTGTTGGTTATATGGATCCCGGCAACTGGGCAACCGATTTGCAGGGTGGCGCCCAATTCGGTTATCAATTGATCTGGGTTTTATTGATGAGTAATTTAATTGCATTATTACTGCAAAGTTTAAGCGCAAGATTGGGTATTGTGCGCAGGAGAGATCTGGCTCAGGCAAACCGCGAAGTATATCCGCCGCTGGTAAATTTTTGTTTGTATGTACTGGCCGAAATAGCAATAGCAGCCTGCGACCTGGCCGAAGTATTGGGTATGGCATTGGGTATTCATTTATTAACAGGATTACCCATTTTATGGGGTGTTGGCATAACCGTTTTAGATACGTTGCTGTTATTATGGCTACAGAATTATGGTATCAGAAAATTGGAAGCTTTTATTATTGGAT
>JAGWPQ010000148.1 GCA_028877045.1 Bacteroidota bacterium
GCGATGGAAAAAATAATAAACAGGTTAAAATTATTGCACCAACTAACCAAACAGCAACTTGCACAATGCGCCAAATTAAAATGGAACGTGCTGATAATTGGTCTCCCGATTTAAAATCAAAATTTGCAATGGCCATAACAACTATTTAATGTGTAACTAAAAACATTTTTTAAGAGTTCGAAAATTATAAGAATGAAAAAACAAAAAAGATGACATCTCTCATGTTTATGAAAGATCGGGATTGCAAACGTTTGCAGTTATTATTTAAATATTATGATACCGGCAGCAGTATTTCAATGTAGCTGTTGTTGCGTCGCACTCTTCAACGTTCAGAACCACATGAAGCAAGCCACTAAATGTGTGTTTTGGCTCGCAGCTCACAACTCGTCGCTCAAAGCTTTATTTACTCAACAAATCCTGCAATCAGGTCAGCAACTTTTTTTGGTGCTTCTTCCATCGGCACATGACCAACATTTTTTAAAATTTCTAATTTGCTTCCCTTAATATTTATCTGAAAAAGAAATGCATTGCCAACTGGTATCACCTGATCTTTATCGCCCCAGATAATTAATGTAGGCGTGTTGATAGAATCAATTTTTTCGGGATCTCTTTCAAATCCTTTTTTAAAAATAGATAATGCAGCTTTTCGGTTTCCTTCGCTGATGGCCATGTCATGAAAACGTTCTACCTGTGCAGGTGTTACCCGGCTCTTGTCAAAATAAATTCCTTCCAAACTCATGCGTACCAATACTTTTGGCGTAATGTACAAAAGCAGGTTGTTGATTACAGGCATAGATGCAATTTTAAAACCAAGCGAACCTTTCGCATTTTTTACCGAATAACCTGCTGCGTCAATTAAAATTAATTTGCTTACATTTTTATGCGCAACTGCATATTCCCACGCAATGCCACCGCCCAGCGAATTACCGGCGATCATACATTTTGTAACATGCAAACGGTTTAAGAACGAATCTAAAAACTGATTATAATAAGCAAAGCTGTATTTGTTTTCGGGATTGGGGCCTGTTAAACCAAATGCAGGAAGATCGATACTGATCAATCTTTTTTTATCTTTTAAAAACAATACAACGCTGTCCCATGTGTTGAGCGAAGACGACATGCCATGCAATAAAATCAACGGTACCGAATCGGTTGCAATGCCTTCGTCGCGGTAATGGACCTGCATGCCCATCAAAGGCATGAAATGCGAATAAGCATTGGTGTACTTGGCTTTCAGTTGATCTCTCGGAATATCTTTTTCGAATAATGCAGCTAAAAAAACAATCACAATAATAATGACCGACAATAAAAAATAGCCGATAATTTTTAACAGCTTTTTCATGGGTGCAATTTTTAGACAATGAAGTTAATCAGAAAAATTTTCATTGCTCAGTAATGAGCAGAACTTACAAGAGTGCGACGCAACGGAAGCTAAATAGCGATGTGCAGTTGGCTACAAAAAATTAATTTCTTAAAATTTTATTTTTTGTTTCATCTATAACATTCAATAACCCATTTGTAAAACTATCATCGGCTAATTGCCAGAACATAATTCCGTTAAGATGTTTTTTAATGGCATATTTTGTTTTAGACGCGATGGAAATATTATTGTCGAAAGTTACAAACCATTTTTTTTGTGCATTGTAAAACGTAGGTGCCATGGCCCTTTTATCGAAATAGTACACGTAACCACTATCGCTTGAAAACGCCTTAGCAAAATTCTTATAGGAAACTCCTTTTAGAAATTTACCGTGTTGATATAAACCATCATTGGTGTTCGAAACGTTTTCCCAAACTCTTGCATAAAATGCTGCCCCGATCAATAATTTATTTTTTTGTACACCTTTTTTGATCAATAATTTTACAGCATTATCACAAGATTCTTTTTGCTCTGATGTTGAATACAACGCTGTGTGATGTCCTGTAACTGTGTCGTAGCCTGTGATCAGATCGTATGTCATTAAATTAATTCTGTCAACCAGGGACGAAATTTTTTTCCATTCAATTGATTCGTCAATGTATTTTGTAAATCCTCCTGCAGCAAAACTTATTTCCTTTTCTTTGCCTAAACTATCGCGTAAAGTTTTAATTAATGCCGTAAAGTCTTCTTTGTCATTTAATGAATAAGGATGCCCCGGAGGGCCTTTGATAACGGGATATTCCCAATCCAGATCAATGCCATCAACTTTAAAATAATTCAATAATTGTTTAACCGAAGAGGCAAACATTTTTCTGGAGCTATCGGCAGAAAAAATTTCGGAACAGGTATAACAACCGGTCCAGCCACCCATCGAAATAATTACTTTCAAATTA
>JAGWPQ010000018.1 GCA_028877045.1 Bacteroidota bacterium
GATTGGCTACATGAAAATAATAAACGAGGTTTTGTTGGTGAATTCGGGATCCCTAATAATGATTCTCGCTGGATGGTTGTTTTAGATAATTTCTTACAATATCTTACAGAAAATAATATTGGTGGATGTTACTGGGCAGCCGGTCGTTGGTGGAAGAATTATCCATTATCAATCGAACCAATGGGTTCTGCCGATAAGCCTCAAATGAATTTGTATGCGAAATATTTAGTTCAAAACAATAAATCTCAGTTTGCGAAATCTGCCGTTGCAAAAAATACAAAGAAATCTAATGCTGATACATATAATTATTCATTCGCTGCGAATAAGTAAAACCATAAAACATACAAGAGGTTAAAGTAAGTAAAAGCAAGTTTTCATATTAATTCAATTACACAAAAGAAAAGAGATACAAAATCATGTATCTCTTTTCTTTTGTCCTGTAATAGAATACGAATATTAATTTGTAGTAAATGAACTACTTTTTACCCGACAATTACGTCAATCATTATACTATAAATATCGGCCTCTCAAAGATTTTTATAATGATAACCATTTACAAGAGCGGGCAAGATCGATTGCATGAAAAATCACATTTCAACCAAACAGATCAAGTGATTATGAAATTTTATTAATTGAGAACGATGTTTCAGATACAGCATCCTCCGTCAAGGCATTTTGTTCGGGCTGTAAATATTAAAAACAGCCACCTGAAGAATTGTTTTTTAATCAGTTATTAACAACACAGTTCACATAGTGATAAATGTCGGGAATTTTAAAAAAAAGAATGATATCTTTCAATTGGTTCGTTTGTTTTATATTTGAAAAGTAAAAACAAATCTTGCCCAATTGAGAAAAGAGTTTAATAAATTAAGGTTATGACTATTTTAATTGGTGATGATCACAGTGTGGTTAGAAGGGGTCTAAAAACTATCTTACTCGATGCTTATCCATTTGCACAGATCGAAGAAGCAAGTGATGGTATTGAATTATTGGATAAAGCCCTTAAACAAGACTGGAGTATTATTATTTCGGACATTACTATGCCCGGATTTACCGGCATTGAAGTATTAAAACAATTAAAAGAAAAGAAACCTAAACAACCGGTTTTGATGTTAAGTGTTCATGCTCCCGAACAATATGCGATCAGAACTTTAAAAGCAGGTGCTTCGGGTTATTTAACAAAGGAAAGTGCGCCAGATGAATTGGTAAAAGCCGTACAACATATTTTAAGCGGCAGAAAATATATTACACCCGAAGTTGCCGAATTATTGGTATTCATGAATTCGGATGATGACTCGAATAAAAAATTACACGAAAGCCTTTCCGACAGAGAGTTTGAAGTATTGAAATTAATTGCATCAGGTAAAACAGTTTCTCAAATAGCCGAAATATTATCTTTAAGCATCCATACTATCAGCACTTACCGTTCACGCATTTTAGAGAAGATGCACATGTCAACCAATGCTGAACTTACCAAATACGCCATTACAAATCAGTTAGTATAATCTCATTTGTAGTCTCAATGATTACCTGCATTTCATTGCAAACACTATGTTTTAATCTTTTTTTAATCTATACTTTTACTTCAGAAATTAATACAATACAAAATATAGTTTAAATCCTATTTCCTATAAAAAAGTAAAATCCACCTATGAAAATCCAATAAATCCTTTTTCCTACACATTTCGAAATAATAAAAGGCTCTTAATCGAGCCTTTTATTATTAGTAGCTTGTTATAATATTTTTATGCAGATTTCCTTCTCTTTATTTCTTTTCTGATCATACTCAATTCTCTGCCTGTCTGGCCGCTTACACTGCTGTTCTCCTGCGCCCTGCGCATTAAATACGGAATGACTTCTCTGATAGGCCCAAATGGCAAATATTTACTCACATTGCATCCTGCTTTGGCAAGATTGAATGTGATATTATCACTCATGCCATACAGTTGTGAGAAATGAACGTTGGGATGATTGAATGGTAATTTGTTTATTTCAAGCAATTGCACCCCATATAAATTACTTTTTTCATTATGCGATGCGATGATGACAGAAATTTCATCAACATGATTGATGCAATACGCACAAGCTGCATCAAAATCCCGGTCGGTACTTTCTTTATCGGGTTGTATTGGTGATGGATAGCCTCTTAAAAAAGCTCTTGATCTTTCTCGTTCCATGTAAGCACCACGAACCAATTTTATGCCGAGGATAAATCCTTTTTGTTTTGCGATACGATGCGATAGTTCTAAAAAGTGCAACCGGTCGTGACGGTATAATTGAATTGTATTAAAAACAATAGCTTGTTCTTTATTAAAGATCTCCATCATTTCTATCGAAAGCCTGTCAACAGGATCTTGTATCCAGCTTTCTTCTGCATCGATCAATACACCAATATTTTTTTCTTTGGCAGCTTCGCAAATGCGGTGTACCCTGTTTCTTACGCTGTTCCATTCATCAATTTCAATTTCATGATCGTGAATGCCGCTTCTTAAACGTGGCGCTTCATTTAAAGTTTGTAATAATGAAAACCTTGCCAGCGCGGTTAGTTTTATACTGATAAAAGGAATATCTCTTTGTGAGGCTGCGTAATTAATTACATCAATAAAAACATCGGCGGCTTTATCGAAATTTTCTTCACCTTGTTTTCCTTCAACTCCATAATCCAAAATTACCTGAACACCATACTGCCTTAATAAAGAAACAACTTCAGAAGTTTCGGGTAATGATTCTCCGCCAACAAATTGTTTGAAAATTGTATTCCGAATAATTCCATGAACAGGTAACCCCGTTTTCATTAAAAAAGGAGTAAGTCTTGTGCCTATTGGAACAAACAACGGATAATCCATTGTGTTGAACAAAAACCTTGATTGTTTTAATTCTTTGTCCGTTTTATAAGCAAAAGCATTTTCTGTATTTTCAAAAGAAACATTCATTTTGCAAACATTGATACTGCGAATATCGGAAGCAGCAATCGAAGTAAAAAATAACACTTATGCAGCTATGTGAATTTAATAAAATTTTATCTGTAAAAGCCGTGCAGCTTTTATTAATTAAGTATTGTCACTGCAAACTTCTATTACAGTTTTTATTAAAAACACTGGTACTGTTTTGCCGTTATCACAAATGGGCAATAACATTATCACTTATTATTTACCTTTCCGCCAAGATATTTTTTTATGAAAATAACAAAGACCGAAATATACAAATATCCAATTCCAATGGTGCCATTTACCATTGCAACAGGGACCATGCACTTTGCCCAAAACATGTTTATACGGATTCATACCGACGGAGGAATAATTGGTGTTGGAGAATGTTCTGCTTTTCCCATGATCGCAGGCGAAACACAAAATACCTGCTACGAACTTGCCAAAGATTTTGCTGAATTATGGAAAGGAAAAGATGCATTGAATATTGAAGAACGTTTAAATGAATTGCATTTGTTCATTGCAGGCAATTACACGGCAAAAAGCGCATTCGACATGGCTTTGTACGATATTGCTGCAAAGCAGGCACAGCAGCCTTTATATAAGTTTTTAGGCGGTGAAAAAAGAGAACTGGAAAGCGATTTGACCATTGGTATTGATACTGCTGAAAACATGGCTACAGCAGCAAAAGAATTTGTCAGGAACGGCGTAACAATGATCAAAGTGAAATTGGGAAAAAAAGTGGATGCTGATGTAGAAAGAATCAAACAGATCAGAAATGCAGTTGGCGAAAAAACTATTTTACGGATCGATGCCAATCAGGGATGGAATTATGAAGATGCCGTTTCTGCATTACAACAATTGGCAAAATATGATATTCAATTTTGTGAGCAACCGATGCGAAAATATAATGATGAATTGTTACCGCAATTGTGCGAACTCTCTCCTATTCCTGTAATGGCCGATGAAAGTGTTTTTACACATCATGATGCCGAAAGAATTATTAGAAATAAGGCTGCAACCTATATCAACATTAAGTTTGCGAAAAGTGGTGGCATCAACGAAGCAATAAAAATAAATGCAGTTGCCGAAAAAAATGGCATGTCTTGTATGTTGGGAAGTATGTTGGAAAGCAGGTTAGCATTAACAGCCAATGTTCATTTCGCGATGGCAAATAAAAATATTAAATTTTTTGACCTGGATACTTGTTTGCTGGGACAACTAAAAGATCCGGTTATTGGCGGTGTAAAATACAATGGTATGTTTTTAGAATTGGATGATGCCATTGGAATTGGTGCCGATGTGGATGATGTTTATTTAAGTGATCTGGAACAAATAACAATTTAACTGCTGAACAAAGAACAAAACGTACAAGTGAGTGACACAACAGGTGCTG
This sequence comes from Bacteroidota bacterium, assembly GCA_028877045.1. Taxonomy (GTDB): domain Bacteria; phylum Bacteroidota; class Bacteroidia; order Chitinophagales; family Chitinophagaceae; genus CAIQDX01. The sequence goes on from JAGWPQ010000018.1 coordinate 4,324, forward strand.
ATAAAAGATATGCTGTTGGCTAAATAAAAAATTATCTTCACAAAAAATAATTAATTAAATGGAAGGAAAAAAAGCAAGCGAAAGTTTTACGGTGATGAATGAAATTGTACTGCCCAACGATACCAATACTTTTGGCAATTTAATGGGCGGACGATTAATGTACTGGATGGATATTGCCGCTGCAATGGCTGCCATCAAGCATTGCAACAAAGCCTGCATGACGGCAAGTGTTGATAATATAAGTTTTAAAAACCCGATCAAACTGGGAAACGTAGTTCATATTGAAGCGAAAATTTCGAGGGCATTTAATACCTCGATGGAAATTCATTTGCAGGTTTGGGGCGAAGATAATTTGCATCAATATCAATATGAAAGCAATGAAGCCTATTTTACTTTTGTTGCATTGGATGCCGATAATAAACCGATAACTGTTCCGCCGGTGATCCCTGAAACCGATCACGAGAAAAAAATATTTGACGGCGCATTGAGAAGAAGACAACTGCGTTTAATTCTTGCAGGGAAAATGAAACCAGATGATGCAAGCGAATTAAAAGCTTTGTTTATAAATTAATGTTTTAAAAAAACTAAATACTAAAAAGAAAAACTAAATCATTGCAAACTCATGCCTAATAAACTTTATTAGGCATCTTTATTTTTCCGCAATCAATTCGTGTAATTCGCAAAAATTCATGTAATAAAAAACTATTTATCAAAAGCATGAATGAGATGATGTTTCCCTTTCATCATAAATTTTTTGCTTTGCTCGATGGAGTCCATCACCTGTTCTAATATTTCATCGATGCCTTGCGAGTAATCGATGATCAAAGGTTCTTTAAACCGGATACTTAATATCGAACCCCGTTTTTTAAATTTCAATCCTTTCTTATTAAATGCACGCCAGAATCCATTTATAACAACAGGAATAACAATTGGCTGATTATTTTTTATGATAAAAGCCGTACCTTTTCTTCCCGGTGCAAAAGGTTTTGTGGTGCCCTGCGGAAAAGTGATGACCCAGCTCTTATCCAATGC
>JAGWPQ010000149.1 GCA_028877045.1 Bacteroidota bacterium
GGTCATCCTAATTTGAAAAGAATATTGAATGTTGAGGAAATGAATTATTTCCCTATTCGAAAAGAATTTCCTATGGAAGATCAGACAAGGATTGATAAGGATGATGAGATGTTTGGAAGAGGCGGTTCAATTATTTAATGTGGCAATTTGAAAATGTGATTTTGGAAAAAGTATAAATTGTTTTTATGAATGTATATTATTGGATACAGGCTAACAGAACAAAACTCAATGCAATAATTATAGTATTGGCATTGGTTGTTATATTTTTTTCGAAATCAGAAGTACTGAATTCTTTTTGTTTAGGAATATCTTCTGTTAGTGTTATTTATTTTATTTGGTTGGGAGTTGAAAAAATAAAAAATAACAAAAAAGAAGACATTGCTGAATAGAAATAAAAGCGTTGAAGAGTGCGACGCAAGCCTCATCTGCCTTTCAGGCATCTTCTCCTAAAGGAGAAGAGAAATGGATGCGGTAAGTTTATAAATTGAAATACAAAAGCCGGTAACATAAAATAAAAAATGCAAGAGCTTAAACAAAATATTACATTACCCGAAGGTTCGATCGAGAAGCAAACCACAACGCTTAATTTGGGTCCAACACATCCTGCAACGCATGGTGTGATGCAGAATATTCTGGAACTGGATGGCGAACGGATTGTATCGGCCGAACAAACCATTGGTTATATCCACCGCGCATTTGAGAAGATCGCAGAACGCAGACCATTGTATCAAATCACTCCATTGACCGACCGGTTGAATTATTGCAGCAGCCCGATCAATAATATGGGATGGCATTTGACCTGCGAAAAATTATTAAAAATAAAAACACCAAAGCGTGTTGATTATTTGCGTGTGATCATTATGGAGCTGGCAAGAATTGCAGACCATTTGATTTGTAATTCTATTGTTGCTGTTGATGCCGGCGCATTTACCGGTTTTGTTTATGTGATGGAATACAGAGAATTAATTTATGAAATATATGAAGAAATATGCGGCTCCCGTCTTACTACTAATATTGGGCGTATTGGCGGTTTTGAAAGGAATTTCTCAGCTACAGCATTTACGAAACTCGAGAAATTCTTAAAAGAATATCCGAAGGTTTTAAAAGAGTTCGAAGGCTTGTGTTTGCGCAACCGCATTTTCATGGATCGTTTAATGAATACAGGCGGCATCAGCGCCGAACGCGCCATGAATTATGGATTTACAGGGCCTAATCTCCGTGCCGCCGGTGTTGATTACGATGTTCGTGTGCATACACCGTACAGCAGCTATGAAGATTTTAATTTTATTGTTCCTGTTGGAAAAACAGGCGATAATTACGATCGCTTTTTAGTACGTGGCGAAGAAATGTGGCAATCACTTTCTATCATCGAACAAGCATACAGAAAAGTACAGGAATTTAAAGGTGCCGATGCAGAAGTTTTCCATGCCGATATTCCCGAATATTATTTGCCGGAGAAAAAAGAAGTGTACACAAAAATGGAAGCATTGATCTGGCACTTTAAGATCATCATGGGCGAAACAGATATTCCAAAAGGTGAAGTATATAATTCGGTTGAAGGCGCCAATGGCGAATTAGGATTTTATTTGGTTAGTGATGGCGGAAGAACACCGTATCGGTTGCATTTCCGCAGGCCATGTTTTGTGTATTATCAGGCGTACAGCGAATTAACGAAAGGTGCGATGCTGAGTGATGCGATCATTACGATGAGTAGTTTGAATTTGATCGCAGGAGAATTGGATGCGTAATTGAAATGTTGAATTATAAATGTTGAGTGTTGAATGTTTTCATTTGGCATTTGGCATTCAAAATTTAAAATAAATAAAGTTGTGGTGAAGTTTAATGATGAACAATTAACAGAGTTTAACAGGCTTGTAGGCCGCTATCCGCAAGGAAAGCAGAAGAGTGCTTTATTGCCGGTACTGCATTTGGCACAGGAAAGTTTTGGTAATTGGTTAAGTGAAGAAACATTGAATTATGTTGCCGAACTGTTGCAGTTA
>JAGWPQ010000150.1 GCA_028877045.1 Bacteroidota bacterium
CATTGGTTACGGGTGGATTAAGCAGCGAAGCTGTGATCAGTTACAAAAGCGCTATAACAGTTGGTAATAATGTTGACAGAGAAAAATTTGAAGTTTATAAAATTGATATCAATCCTTTAGGCTGGTGGTATGTGGCTGATGAAAGTCATCGTTCCGAGATCAATCGTGATGATTTTTCAGTTATTGATAAAGGACAAAAAATAAATTTCGATGCCGTACTCTTGTGTATTCATGGCACACCGGGTGAGGATGGAAAACTGCAGGGTTATTTTGATATGATCGATTTGCCTTACACCAGTTGCGATGCTGCAACATCGGCACTAACATTCAATAAAAGATATACTGTTGCAGTTGCTGCATTTGGTGGCATTAATGTTGCAAAAAGTTTGCATCTCTTTAAACATACATTTGTATCTGTGCAGGAAATCTTACCGCAATTGCAATTACCTGTTTTTGTAAAACCAAATAATGGCGGCAGCAGCATCGGTATGAGTAAGGTTAATAAAGCAGATGAGCTGCAAGCTGCACTGGATAAGGCTTTTAAAGAAGACGATCAGATATTGATCGAAGAATTTATAAGTGGCAGAGAATTTACAATTGGTGTATTCAAAACAAAAGGAGAGATCATCGTATTGCCGATCACAGAAGTGATAACACACAATGAATTCTTTGATTTTGAAGCAAAATACGAAGGCAAGAGCGAAGAAATCACTCCTGCAAAAATTGATGAAACTGTTGCCGAAAAACTAAGAGCTGCAGCAAAAAGAGTTTATGAGATTTTAAATTGCAGAGGTGTTGTACGTATTGATTTTATTTACAACGAACAAAAAAACGAACCATATATGCTGGAAGTTAACACGGTGCCCGGACAAAGTGAAGCAAGTGTTATTCCGCAGCAGGTAAAAATAAAAGGCTGGAGTTTAAAGGATTTTTATACATCTGTAATTGAAGAAGCATTGCTGTAAATAAAAATTAAGAATTTAGTTTTTTAAAATTGCTCTATATTCATTTGTAGAATTAAAGCCGATCATCAAAAATAAGTAAGTGTTTAAATTCATCACATCAAAACCATTGTGGGTAAATATTCTTGCCGGCATTATTATTTTAATAATAATGATCATTTCTTTTTTCTTAATGCTCGACTGGATTACGGGTCATAATAAATACGAAAAAGTCCCGTCGGTTCTTTCGCAAAATATTGATGCAGCAAGAATAAATTTAGCAGCCAAAGGATTTACAGTTGAAATTGCAGATTCAGTTTATGATAATACAGTTGGTGCATTAAGTGTGGTAAAACAATCGCCTGATGCAGATGCACTGGTAAAACAAGGACGCACGATCTATCTAACTATTAATCGTGCAGTACCGCCACAGGTAACCATGCCCAATTTAGTTGGTTTCTCGAGCCGCAGTGCCGAAATGTATTTAACAAGTTTGGGATTAAAAATGGGCGATACTTATTACCGCCCCGATATTGCCCGAAACGCAGTGCTGGAGCAGCGTTACAACGATGAGGTAATTAAAGAAGGTACTAAAATTCCGTTAGGCAGCATAATTAATTTAGTGTTGGGAACCGGCGAAGGAGCAGGTGATTTACCTGTTCCGGAATTAATTGGATTAACATTATCGCAGGCGAGAAATCAACTCATCACATTAGGATTGAACATAGGCTCAGTTGTTCCGGTTGATGCAATAAAAGATACAGCCAATGCTTTTATCGTTAAACAAAATCCGGAAGTTGAATCGGAGCCAACACCCGGACAAAAAATAATTAATAAACTTAAATCCGGGCAATTAATTGATGTGTACATCAGCAATACTGCTCCAATAAAAGATACTATTACATCGCACTAAAAAATAATTAATGAAAACAATTACTGTTGAAGAAGTTAAAACAAGGTTAGATGCCGGAGAAAAATTAAATCTTCTCGATGTTCGCGAACCACACGAGAATGCTGAATTTAATATTGGCGGAATTTTATTGCCATTGGGGCAGGTTAGGGCCATGCAAATTGAAGACATAGAAGACCTTCGTGATAAAGAAGTTTTAATTTATTGCAGAAGCGGAAGCAGAAGCGGGCAAGCCTGCATGATATTGGAACAATTTGGTTTTACAGATGTTTCGAATGTTGTTGGCGGAATGTTGGATTGGCAGGCAAAATTTTCGAAATAAAATTTATCAATCCTTTCAACTATATTATCATTGATTGATGAAATAAAAAAAGTCCCGATGTTGTAAAGCATTGGGACTTTTTTTATTGATAAAATTATTATGATTTTGGATCCAATGCAGTCTTAATTTTCTGACTTAGATCCAATAAATGTATTTTACTCATCTTATCCGAAGTGCTTGCTGCAGCTGCATTAACCTTACTACGAAGATCTACTAATTGAGCTCTTACAATTGCAGGTACATCGCTGCGCTTTAAATCAACACTTGGACCAAAAGAAAATCCCTGAATGGAAATTGTTGGTGTTGAACTGACCGGATTTATAATTGCCGAAAGTTTGTCAACATAACTTTTTTGCAAAATCCTTCTGTATTCATCAATTGGTTTGTTGCTGCTTAATTCGCTGAACAAATCCGATTGTACATCATTCAATAATTCCATTGCATTATAAGCTTTATCTGCACCAAAACGTTCCATACAAATTTGCATACGATTCATTCTGTCGGTACTTATTAAACTTGCTAAAGTACTTTCCTGTGCAGATGCAACGGGATCGAGTGTAATTGGATTATTGAATTTGTTCCAGATATCTTTTGCAATTAACCATTTTGGTGTTTCGAATAATTGTTTATTTAAAAAAGCAACTGCTTGTTTCTGATAAGCTTTAGGAACTACTTCATACACATCTCCCTTTTCGTCCGAGCTTTTAAATGTTTCATAAACACCACCAATGTTTTTTGTTACATGCCCCATATAGCGGCGATATTGACCAATTAATTGGGTGTACATATTGGCAATGTTTTCATTCAAATCACCTTCTTCAAAAGTCCACTCAGGTAGTTTGGGTAAAATGCGTTGCAGGTTCTTAATACCGTATTCGCTTGCTTTAACAGCATTATCACTTAAGTCTTCGCTTTGCGCTCTGGGGTCGGCAGGATTTCCGCTTTCATAAGTTCCAAACCATGTACGCGGATTATTTTTATAAGCTTCAATGATCATCTTGCTGCTTATTTTCTTTTGCTCTTCGTCGGTTGTGCCGCTAATAAAACCATAGCCCCATCTGATCGCCCACAAATCATAATCGCCAATGCGTGGATATAATCCTGCTTTGCCAATATTATCTTCGGGTTGTGCAACATAATTGAAACGTGCATAATCCATGATAGATGCAGTATGACCATTGGCTTCAACCCAGGCTTTATCGCGCAATTTTTCAACAGGAGTTTTACTGCTGCTGCCCATGTTGTGGCGCAATCCAAGTGTGTGACCAACTTCGTGTGATGATACAAACCGGATCAGGTCGCCCATCAATTCATCACTGAATTTCATGGTTCTCGCACGTGGATCAACTGCAGCAGTTTGAATCATATACCAATCGTGCACCAGCTTCATCACATTGTGATACCAACCAATATGACTTTCTAAAATTTCGCCGCTGCGCGGGTCGTGAACATTAGGTCCGTAAGCATTTTCAATATCGGATGCAAAATATCTGATCACAGAAAAACGGGCATCTTCCATGCTCATGGTAGTATCATTTTCGGGCCATTCTTTTCCCTGAATTGCATTTTTAAAGCCTGCTTTTTCAAAAGCTTTCTGCCAATCATTGATACCTGCAATTAAATATTTACGCCATTGTTTTGGAGTGGCAGGATCGATATAATAAATGATCGGTTTTTTGGGCTCAACCAATTCGCCCTTTAACCATTTATCGTATTCGCCATCTTTTGGTTCCAAACGCCAGCGAACAGCAAATTCTTTATTTTCTACTTGTTGTTGATCATCAGAATATTTTACAAAATCGTCTGTAAAATATCCAACACGTTTATCAGCAACTCTATGTGCCATTGGTGTTTTGGGCAATAATAATAATGATGTATTTAATTCGATCGTTACAGCACCTGATGCCATTGCCGCAGGTAAATTTGCTGAAGGAAAAGGTGATGGCGCAGATGGCATTCCAAAACTGGCACCTGCTGACGAAGAAAAAGTTTTGATTGTTCTTATTTC
>JAGWPQ010000151.1 GCA_028877045.1 Bacteroidota bacterium
AATAAATTTACAATTACACCCGGATTGAGAGTTGAATTTTTAAACAATACAATAGCAGGTTACAAAACAGATAGTATTTATAAAATACCGGCAGATGGAAATAAGAACAGGTATTTTTTACTGAGCGGTATTGGTTTTGAATATAAGACCGGAAATAATACAAGTATTTATGCAAACTTCTCTCAGGCATACAGGCCGATTGATTACAGTCAATTGGAACCATTTGGCATAACATCACGAATAGATCCCAATTTAAAAGATCAAAAAGGATTTAATGCAGACCTTGGTTACAGGGGGATCGTTAAAAACTATCTGAACTTTGATCTCAGTTTGTTTTATCTCGCATATAATAACAGGATTGGTGTTTTATTGCAAAGAGACTCTTCAGGTGCACTATATTCTGTCAGAACCAATATTGCCAACAGTGTTCACAAGGGAATGGAAAGCTATATAGAATTTAATCTTTTAAAATTTCTCAATGAAAAATCAAAGTGTGGATTAAGTGTTTTTAACAGCTTTGCATACATTGATGCGAGATACACAGATGGTCCATACAAAGGCAACAGAGTGGAAGCGGCAGCTAAAACCATTGAAAGGATTGGATTAAGTGTCAGCAGCAAAAATTTGTCAGCCACTTTTCAGGTCAATTCAATCGGCGATGCTTATGGCGATGCTTCCAATGTGAAACTAAGCACAGACCCTATTGCAGGTTATATTCCTGCATACACCGTACTGGATTTCAGCAGCACTTATAAATTTCAAAACTTTGCACTGAAGTTTGGTGTTAACAATATGGCAGACAAAGCATATTTCACACGCAGGACAGATGAATATCCCGGCCCCGGTATTATTCCTGCTATCGGCAGAAGTATTTATATTGGCTTTACTGCAAAATTTTAGTCCTTATTTTTTCGGTTATTCGAGATAAAGAGTAACATTTATAATTTGTTGGGTGTTCCTTCTTAACGTAAAGCCAAATAAAAGATGCCGCCCCGGTTGCGTGTTTCGCACCAACCGGATTCAGTTGCCGGCTGCTTTTAAAACATATTTGTTATCTTTAATTCATGCAGTTAACTCAGTACTATGCACAGTTTTTCACTGCCACCATATTAGAGTGGAAGCCATTACTGAAAGAAGATAGATACAAAGACATCATTATAGAAAGTCTGCTGTTTTTAGTAAAAGAAAAGCGTGTTGTAATATATGCTTTTGTGATAATGAGCAATCATATTCATCTTGTATGGCAAATACAGGCCGGGCATACAAGAGAAAATGTACAAAGGGATTTTTTAAAGTTTACAGGGCAGATGATGAAATACGATCTGCAAAAAAATAATACTGCATTATCGGGATCTTTTTTGGTAAAAGCGAAAGACAGGCAATATCAGTTTTGGGAACGCAATGCATTAAGTGTTGATTTATTTAGCGAGTCAGTGTTAATGCAGAAAATAAAATATATCCATCAAAATCCTGTGAAAGCGGGATTGTGTACATTAGCAGAAACCTATAAATATTCCTCTGCCAAATTTTATGAAACGGGAAAGGATGATTTTGGTTTTATAGAACATGTGCAGGGATGATCAAAAAAAATTGGTATTACGTTATCTAAGTCCTGCTGGTGAAAAACACGCAGCAGGGGCGACGTTAGGGAACACCAACAAACTACAAAAACAGGCTTTGAGCATGATGTTGTCTAAATGTTTAGCTTTATTTTTTAATCTTTTTTGGATATATAGTGTTCATTCTTTTTTAAGAGTCAAAGATTGAAAAAAACGAGAAACCGCCTGCACATTAATTATTTGGTAAAATAAAAAGTCCACCGGGTCATCTTCAGAATGTATACAAAATCAACAAATATTTTTGTATCTCATTAAAAAAAATTTTATGAAAAAAATGATTTTATCAGTGTTACTATTAGTCGGGATCATTACAACTAAAGTAATCGCACAAGACCTTAAAGAAAAAGATGTACCAACTGCTGTTAAAGTAGCTTTTGCAAAAAAATATCCTGAGGCAAAAAAGGTTAGTTGGGAAAAAGAAAAGGGAAATTTTGAAGCCAATTGGGGAGGAAAATCCGGAGAAGATAACTCAGTTGTGTTTACACCGGCTGCTGATTTTGTAGAAATTGTTGTAGCCATTCCCATAAATCAAATACCCGCCGGTATTGCACCTTATGTTGCAAAGCATTATAATAATGCTAAAATAAAAGAAGC
>JAGWPQ010000152.1 GCA_028877045.1 Bacteroidota bacterium
AACTTGCTAATGAAGAAATGACATAATTACCCGGACGTGCAGCCTCGCCGATAACAGCAACACGGATAGATTTTACATTACTTAAATTGATGAATAGATTTGTTTTGCCCGAAGCGAGTGCAGGATACACATTCTTCATTTTATTTTTGATGCGTTGTGTTGCCTGCTCAATGGTCAATCCATTTACATTTACGATTCCGGCATAAGGGATTTGAATATTTCCTTCGGGAGAAACTTTTGCCGCAAGTGTTGTTTCATTCAATCCGGTCAAAGAAATACTTAGTTCATCATCAGAGCCCAATACATAATTTTTTGGTGTTGCAATTCTTATGTTGGGTTCGAATTCATTTCCGGGATTACTGAAAAAATCAAATCCATAATTCAACGATATTTTTTTTAAGGAAGGCACTTCGATGATCCAGGTACTGTCTCTCAAAAAACCGGAAGTGTCTTTTATTAGATTTTCGGTAGAGAATTTACTTTTTGAACTGGTCTGCAATTGAATCAATCTCTTTTTAAAACTATTTACCTGGGTTGGGTTTAAACCCTTTTGCACCAGCATATTCATTGCCTGGGTTTCGGATACACCTGATCTTTGAAACTGTTGCCATATCTGCATGATCTGCTGATCGGACATTTGATCCACTTTCATGGAAGAAAAGCCGGATGTATTTATTTGTTGAGCCATGGCAAATTGAGACAACAACAATAAAACAGTACAAATAAAAAGTTGCGTATTCCTTTTGAATAAATTGAGTTTCATTACCAACAAATGATTATAACAAATATCGAAAATATTTTCAGTAGCGTTTTATTCTACATAAGTAGTCAATCAAAACTAAATGTAAATTATTTTTAAATCCAATGGAACAGAGATGACACTGAATGTACAGATGATGGCGGATCGAATGCCGCAAAGCGGCATTATCTGCGCTATTCTGTTTTGTTTAATAATGATCGGCCTATATCTGTTTCATCCGTGTTACCTGTGTGCTATCTTTCGCTCTGATATTTCAAGTTAAGCATCATTGATATAAAATAAATTAAGATTATTTTGACAAAATACATATATAAAACGCGTGTAAATATAGCCTTATTAAATGAAAATCAGAGGCCATAGCTGAATCCAATACCCGAACTTAATATGGAATTTGTGGTCAGACTTATCTTATTATTTTGATGCACAGAACTAAAATAAGCATTCAAATAAAGATTGTGGATCCATTGATAAGAAAAATTAATAAAGATCTCTTGCTGAGCATATTGATAGTCGAATAAAAACGGTGTTAGATACGAAGGCGTATTATAGCCCTGATTATATTGTTGATCGACTGTGCCGGGACCGCCTTTACGAATATATTGATAGCGAGCCATACATTTTAATTTGGCAACCGGGGTATATTTTGCAGAAAGAATGATCCGATCGAAATTATTACCCATCCAATCTCCTAAATCAAACCCATGATTTGTATATGTTTGAGACGGGTTAATATTTGCATATACAAAAGGGTTTACTCTTGTGTATTCGGCATCCAAAGTAAGATACGGAATAAAAACGTCGGTAACAGAAGCACCCAGATTAAATCCTAATTGATTGCGGCTTTGACTTTTATTAAATACCTGCGCCACTCTTATTTCATCAATAAATAATGTTGAATACATATGTACATTCTTCAGCCAGTTTCTGGAACTTACCTGAAAGAAGAATTGTCCGTTACTTCCGGCTAATACATTGTTATTGCTGGTGAGGTTATCATAAATTTTGAAGAACATGATGGGAATAAGATATCCAACATTCATTTGGTCAGAATAAATGATCGATTCACCAATACTGATATCCGTTTTCTTATTAGGTTTAAATGTAAGGGTATGCGTTGCCATGTATTTAGGAACATACATGATCCTTTGCCCGCCATAAACTGTATTGCCCAATCCATACGTTCTGGGTGAATCAACAATATCCGAATTCAACCATGCGTGCATGTATTGAAATTTTAACCAGGAAAAAGGCTGATAATCCAAACGGATATAAGGATAGGCAGGTGCTTTATCCGATAAAACAATTCTTCCGTTCTCTCCATAGCCCCACAATAAATAATCCTGCCCTATGCTGATCGTTCCGTTTTTCCAGCTATAGCCGATACTTGCTTTCAGTTCATTATAATTTAAACTTTTATGGTTGTTTGTATCGCTCAACAAAACATATCCCGTTTGTGCATCCTTAAAAGCTATGCTGTCTTTACCGTTTCCATCGCGTGATTCGCTGATATCGTTGGATGATAATTGAAATCCGATATGTTTGCCGATCCGTCCGTATAAATTAGCGCCAATACTTTGACGGATATAATTATTTCCTGCATAACGATTGTCATAACCCTGAAAAATGGGGTCGGCATTCAATGAAAAATCTTTGCTCTGAAGATTAAATGCACGCCATCTTC
>JAGWPQ010000153.1 GCA_028877045.1 Bacteroidota bacterium
CCTGAAACAGGTGGACAAGAAACGCATCCTTACGATAAAGCAGAACAATGGCTGATCGATTATCCTTTGCAGCAATTAAAGAAGTTCTTTAACCGGTTTATTTTTTTGCAGAACGGCAATCTGCAATTTTATATTTTGTATGGTGTGGTGTTCATTACAATGGTTTTATTGGTACCATTTGTATTCATTTATATAAAAGCATTAATTCATTTCTTAAATCAGATATAAAGAATGATAAGTTTTATATTAATCATTGCGGTGAGTTTTTTCTTTGTCGGGATCATCATCCGTACAAAAAGTTTGATCACTGGGCGTAAAGGACCGGGTATCTTTCAGCCGATGAAAGATATTATCCGTTTGATCAAGAAAGGGGCGGTGTTCAGTAAAACAACAAGTTTTATTTTTCAGATCGCACCAAGCATTTACTTCGCATCTGTTCTGATGGCGATACTGGTCATTCCTTTTGGCCAGCATAAAGGACTGATTTCTTTCGAAGGCGATTTTGTTTTCTTTGCCTATGTTTTAGCAACAGGAAAATTTTTCAATATCATCGCTGCATTGGATACAGGAAGCAGTTTTGAAGGAATGGGTGCAAGTCGCGAAGCTTTATTTTCGATGTTTGCCGAACCTGCATTTTTTATTTTGATGGGGTCTTTATCGCTTCTTACAGGTCATACCAGTTTTCAGGAAATTTTTGCATCGCTGCATTTTGGTTCTTACATCTCTTATATCCTTGGTGTGTTAGTGACAGCCGTTTTAATTATGATAACATTGGTAGAAAACAGCCGTATGCCTTTCGATGATCCTGCAACACATCTTGAGTTAACAATGGTACACGAAGTAATGATTTTGGATAACAGCGGTTTCGATTTGGGAATGATACAATATGCATCCAGCCTGAAGTTTGCGATGTATGGTGCTTTGATCGCAAATCTTTTTTTGGGTAGTTTTCCTTTGTATTTTACTATTCCCATCTTTTTTGCGATACAAATACTTTTTGCATGTACGATCGGAATATTGGAATCGTTCATGGCAAGATTCAGAATGAATCATAATGCACAATATATTTTGGCATTATCATCGGTTTCATTATTGATTTTTTTAGGAGTGTTGCTTGTGTTGGGAGAATTCAATTAATGTATAAGAATAAATCAGAAATATCATGACAAATGTTTTATTGATCATATTTACCATCTCGCTTCTTTACCTGGGCATTGCACACCGCTTGTTCACTTATATCAAGATACTCTCATTTCAGGGCGTTATTTTATTTGGGATCGCATTTATCGAACTCAATCATATCAATGCAATTAATTTGGCTTTTATTTTACTTGAATCAATTATTTTTAAAGCCATTGCCATTCCTTTATTTTTAAATCATGTGATGAAGCGAAACAGGATCACCCGTGATGCGGAACCCTTTTTACCCAACTTCATTTCGCTCATCATCATCACCTCAATTATTATTGCCACATTTATTTTATCGAATGCCATTGCAGATTCAAGAATAAGTAAAATATATTTTGTGGTTGCGATCTCCACATTATTTACCGGACTGTATATAATTGTTACACGAAATAAGATCATCACTCACGTGATGGGATATTTAATTATTGAGAACGGCGTTTTTATTTTATCGCTTGCAGTAGGTAACGAAATGCCAATGCTGCTGAACCTTGGCATATTGCTCGACATTTTTGCCAGTGTTTTTTTACTGGGAATTTTTGTGAACAAGATTGGAGATGTACTGAAAGATGTTGATGTGGATCAGTTAAAAAATTTAAAAGATTAACTTCTAATAATAACAGAATGACAGGATACTATTTAGCAGGCGCATTCACGATAAGTGCACTATTATTTTTTAACAGGAACCGGTTATTCAATGACCTGCTGGTGATTGGCTTTCTTGTTTTACAAATTGGGTTCACTGTTTACGAATACCTGCATTTGAATAAAATTGAATTGGGATATTTCAGTGCCGATGCATTGGGCATTTTATTGTTAACTACATTAACTGTTATCAGTGTGCCTGCAATGTACCACAGTCATAAATATTTATCGACCAAAAACGACAGCGCAAGAAATATAGCCATTTATTATTCGGCGATGGTTGTATTGCTTACGGCTATCAGTGCATCATATATTTCAAATCATATTGCCGTTACATGGATATTTGTAGAGCTTACCACTTTAAGTGCATCGGCGCTCATTTATCATCGCAGAAACAACCGTTCGTTAGAAGGTACATGGAAATATGTTTTTGTTTGTGCCATCAGTATTACATTGGTATTTATCGGTATATTATTTTTAAGTTTCACTTTACAACAGGCAGGTACCGATGATCTTTCTTTTGCAGTACTGATTAAGAAAGCGCCGGTACTGAATCTATTCTGGCTGAGACTTGCATTTATTTTTATTTTCACCGGTTTTACTGCAAAATTGGGATTGGTACCCATGTACACTGCCGGTATCGATGCAAAGGATAAAGCGCCATCACCCGCAGGGGCATTGCTTTCCAGTGTTTTGATGAATATGGGATTTGTAGGAATATTTCGTTTATATGTTGTTGTTGCAAATTCGCCTTTGCATAGCTGGGCCGATCATGTGATACTGATCTCTGCATTGCTTTCCATTTTTGTTGCAACTGTTTACATGACCAAAGTAAAAAACATTAAAAGGATGTTTGCTTATTCCAGCATCGAACACATGGGCATTGTTATGTTGGGAATTGTTGCAGGTGGTGTAGGTTTTTATGCAGCCATCCTGCATATTATTTTACACGCTTTTGTAAAGTCAAGTTTGTTTTTTCAAATGGGACAGATATACCGCATTTATAAAAGCAAGAGTATTTATGATGTGGGTAATTATTTTAAATACAACACTACAGGTGCAGTGGTGATGTTGCTGGGTTTCTTTTTTGCAACGGCCATGCCGCCATCGGGTTTATTCATCAGCGAATTTTTGATTTTCCGTTCTTTGTTTGAATCAAATTATTTGTGGGTATTGATCATTGTGATGCTTTTGTTGACGATGATCATTTGGGCATTCGGGAAAAATATTTTTAAATTATTATTTTCTCCTGCAGTTGGTTTTAATGAAGATCAGATCGAAAAAATTAATCCGGCAGAATCTGTATCACAATTCATTTTGCTGGGATTGGTTGTTTATCTGGGATTAAATCCGCCGCAGGAATTTGTATCTCTTATTCAGGAAGCAATAAAAAACTTACCGCATTAATATGAACTATATAAGCGTTAAAAATAATCAAACCATTTCCATCTCATCAATACCTGAGTTGGATTATTCTGTATTTCTGGAACAAAATGTTTTTACTTTAATAAAAGGTTCAGCCAATCATTGCGTAAATTTCTTCGGGGTTCCGCATGCAGATAAGATCAAACTTATTTGTTGCATTGCCAACGATGAATTGCATACCATAAATATTTCTTCGGCTGTTGTGGATACAAAAGAAACATTGCGTTCTTTTTCGAAACATAATCTTGTGTTCGAAAAATTTGAAAGAGAGATACACGAAAATTTTGGAATAAAATATTACGATCATCCCTGGCTTAAACCTGTTCGTTTTCCGTTTAACCGGTCCGATAAAAATTCTGCTGTTGCCAATTATCCTTTCTTTAAAATTGAAAGTGAAGAATTGCATGAAGTAGGTGTTGGCCCAATTCATGCAGGTATTATTGAGCCCGGTCATTTTCGTTTCATTTGTAACGGCGAACAAATACTGCACCTTGAAATACAATTAGGATACCAGCACAGGGGCATCGAAAAATTATTTATTGAAAAGAAAAAATTATTGCAGCGAATTACATTGGCCGAAAATATCGCCGGCGATTCTGTTGCAGCACATACAACTGCCTTTGTAAATCTTTGGGAAAGTTTGTGCAATTATCATCCCGATAAAAATTTAATGTTTGCACGAACCCTTGCATTGGAATTAGAACGTATAGCCATTCACACGGCCGATCTGAGTGCCATCTGCACCGATGTTGCTTACCAGTTAGGCAGTGCCGTATTTGGAAGATTGAGAACACCGGTCATTAATTTTTTTCAGAAATGGTGTGGTAACCGTTTGGCAAAAGGATTGATCCGTGCTGGAAAAAATAATTTTCCTTTTACACAGCATTTAGCTGATGAATTAACTGATCTGTTGAATGAATATGAAAAAGATTTTGAAGAGATCGCTGAAGAATTATTCAGTTTGCCAAGTGCGCTGGCAAGATTTGAAAAGACAGGTGTTATTTCGAAGGAACAGGCTGTAATGCTTGGTACAGTTGGGTTTTCGGCGAGGATGTGTACCATCAAAAGAGACATTCGTTCTTCTCATCCTCACGATCTGTATATCGATTTACAACATCAGCCTTTAATTAAAACACATGGCGATGTTCATGCAAGGGCACGCATCAGAAAAAAAGAAATCACGCAATCCATCAAATATATCCGTGAATTTCTTAAAGATATTCCGCAGGAAGAAAAGAGTACAGTTGCGTTATCATCTCCATCACCTAATTCATTTACTATTTCTTTGGTGGAAGGTTGGAGAGGAGAAATTTGTCATTGTGCCATAACTGATCATAACGGCGAATTGATTCATTACAAAATTAAAGATCCCTCATTCCATAACTGGCTGGCGTTGGCGCTGGCAGTGCGGAATAATGAAATTTCTGATTTTCCTATTTGCAATAAAAGTTTTGATCTGAGTTATTGCGGTCATGATTTATAAAAAATAA